>JALNXP010000243.1 GCA_023230285.1 Bacteroidales bacterium
AAGTGCCGGAGAGTTTGCTTCAAATGGTTAAAGAATATCGCACAAAGTTGATAGAAACAGTGGTAGAAGAAGATGAAAATCTGATGAACAAGTATTTCTCTGATGCAGAATCTATTACAGTGGAAGAACTAAAAGCGGTTATTCGCAAGGCTACCATAAACCTTAAACTGGTTCCGGTACTGTGTGGGTCTTCTTTGAGAAACAAAGCTGTACAGCCGGTTCTTGATGCAGTCGTGGATTATCTTCCATGTCCGTTGGATTTACCTCCTGTTTATGGTACAGACACTTCAGACAACAAAGTACAAGTGAAGCCGGATGAAGATGCTCCTTTCAGCGCACTTTCTTTCAAAATACAAATCGACCCTTATGTGGGTAAGTTGGTGTTTTTTAGAGTTTATTCAGGTAAATTCGTAGCCGGCTCACAGTTTTTGAACGTTAATACCGGCAAAAAAGAAAGAATGTCTAAAATTTTGCAAATGCACGCTAATAAACAAAATCCGCTAACCGAAATATTGGCGGGTGATATAGCTGCAGGTGTGGGATTTAAAGATATTAGAACAGGTGATACATTATGTGATGTGGCTCATCCTATCTTACTCGAAAATATAGTTTTTCCGGAGCCGGTTGTTAAAATAGCTATAGAAGCTAAAAAACAAGAAGATGTAGATAAACTTACACAAGCACTGGAAAAAACGTCGGAAGAAGACCCTACTTTTACGTATGGTGTTGATAGTGAGACGGGTCAATTGGTGGTGAGTGGTATGGGAGAACTTCATTTAGATATTGTTCTCGATAGATTGATGAGAAACTATAATATCGCATGTTCTAAAGGTCGTCCTCAAGTTGCTTATAAAGAGGCTGTTTCAGAAACAATCAAACATAGAGAGCTTTATAAGAAGCAAACAGGTGGACGTGGTAAGTTTGCCGATATAGAATTTGAGTTGGGACCGGCAGATGACGGTGTCAACGGTCTTCAATTTATTGATGATACAAAAGGCGGTGTTATTCCGGCAGCTTTTATTCCTGCAATTGAAAAGGGATTTAAGAGTGCAATGCAAAACGGCGTGTTATTGGGCTATCCGTTGAACAGTCTTAAAGTTAGATTGATAGATGGTTCAATACATGAAGTTGACAGCGATGCCTTGTCGTTTGAAATTGCTGCCGGTATTGGATTTAGGAATGCTTGTAGAAAGGCAAAACCTGTTTTACTCGAACCGATAATGAAGGTGGAAGTAGTATCACCGGCTGATTATATAGGAGATATTACCGGCGACTTGAATCAGAGAAGAGCTCAAATTACAAAGATGGAGACAAGAGGTCATTTGCAGGTTTTACATGTCAATGCTCCATTGTCTGAGATGTTTGGCTATATCAGTGCATTACGTAATATTAGTTCCGGCAGGGGAACATTCTCAATGGAATTTTCACATTATGCAGTGCCGCCCCGCACTATTACAGAAGATGTAATTTATAAAATAAAAGGATATAAAGTTGATTTTTAAAAAATAATTAAAGTGAACCAAAGGATTAGAATTAAGCTAAAATCGTATGATCACAATCTGGTGGACAAGTCAGCAGATAAGATTGTAAAGACAGTGAAAACTACCGGTGCTGTGGTTAGTGGTCCTATCCCATTGCCAACGAACAAGCAGATTTTTACGGTCAATCGTTCGACAACTGTCAACATATAAGAGATTGTTGGATATTTACAGTACAACCTCAAAAACGATTGATGCTTTGATGAAACTTGAGTTACCAAGTGGAGTCGAAGTTGAAATCAAAGTATAAACGAAAAAAAAATAAAATTAAAACGAAATGTCAGGATTAATAGGAAGAAAATTGGGAATGACCAGCGTGTTTGATGCAGACGGGAAAAATATTCCGTGTACAGTCATAGAAGCAGGTCCTTGTTATGTAACCCAAGTTAAGACATTGGAGAACGATGGTTATGAAGCTATTCAGTTAGCTTTCGATGACAAAAAAGAAAAGCATACAACAAATGCTTTGCGCAAACATTTCGAGAAAGCCGGTGTTACTCCGAAAAAAGCTGTTAAAGAATTTACAAGATTTGAAGCCGGATCCCGTAAGACTTACGGCGAAGAATTACGTGTAGATATATTCGTAGAAGGCGAATATGTAGACGTAGTAGGACGTTCAAAAGGAAAAGGGTTCCAAGGTGTCGTAAGAAGACATGGTTTTAGAGGTGTAAATGATCAAACTCACGGACAACATAACCGTATGCGTGCACCCGGTTCTATAGGCGCATCTTCATACCCATCAAGAGTATTCAAAGGAATGCGTATGGGCGGAAGAATGGGCAATGACCGAGTGAAAATGATTAATCTCCAGATAATGAAAATAATATTGGAGAAAAATTTAATATTAGTTAAAGGAGCCGTTCCGGGTCCTAAAGGTTCTTATGTAATTATTGAAAGATGGAGTTAGTAGTATATAACATAAACGGCAGTTCAACTTCAAGGAAAGTTGAATTAAGCGACGACGTGTTCGGAATAGAAGCTAATGATCATGCAATTTATTTGGATGCAAAGCAATATATGGCTAACCAACGTCAGGGTACACATAAATCCAAAGAAAGAAGCGAACTATCAGGCAGTACCAGAAAGTTGAAAAAACAAAAAGGTACCGGTACAGCTCGTTTTGGCGATATAAACAGTCCTGTATTCAGGGGTGGTGCCCGCGTATTTGGTCCTAAACCACGTATCTATCGCTTTAAACTTAACAAGAAATTAAAAGCATTGGCTCGTAAATCGGCTCTGAGTTATAAGGCAGCTGATAACAAAATTACAGTATTGGAAGATTTTAATTTCGATACATGCAAAACTAAAAACTTTGTACAACTTTTGAATAACTTCAAATTGGCAGATAAAAGAGTTTTGTTAGTGTCACAAAGAGCAGATTCCAATTTGTATTTGTCGGCAAGAAATCTCCCTTATGCAGAAGTTATTAATGCAGATAGTTTAAATACATATCAAATATTGAAGGCATATCAACTGTTGATAGTTGAAAGTGCTATTGCGGATGTGGAAAGAATATGTTTGAAATAATTAAATACTGTTTGAGATGGGAATAATAATGAAGCCGATAGTAACCGAAAAGATGACGATAATAGGAGAAAAATTAAATCGTTATGCTTTCGTTGTCAATAAAGAGGCAAACAAAATAGAGATAAAGAACGCCGTGGAGAAGTTATACGGTGTTGATGTAGAAGCTGTAAATACTATAAATTACAGTGGAAAATCCAAATCAAAATTCACGAAACGTGGATATGTAAGTGGCAGGACAAATGCAATTAAGAAAGCAATTGTTACGATATCATCAGGTCAAACTATTGATTTTTACAGCAATATTTAAGATAAATGGCTCTAAAGAAATTTAAACCGACAACTGCGGGTCAGCGCTTTAAGGTAATAAGCGCGTTTGATGAAGTTACTACCAATAAACCGGAGAAGAGTTTGTTGCAACCAAAGAAAAAAAGCGGTGGTAGGAATAACGCAGGAAAAATGACGATGCGCTATATAGGCGGTGGTCATAAGCAACAATATAGAATAATCGATTTTAAACGTGATAAGGAAGGCATTCCGGCAACAGTTAAGAGCGTAGAATATGATCCGAACAGAACAGCACGTATAGCTTTATTGAGTTATGCTGATGGCGAGAAGCGCTATATAATAGCTCCTCACGGCATTCAGGTTGGTCAAAAGGTCAATTCCGGAAAAGGTGTAAGCCCTGATTTGGGAAATTCGTTATATTTGAGTGAAATACCTTTTGGAACACTTATTCATAATATAGAATTGAAACCGGGACAAGGGGCTAAGATGGCAAGAAGCGCAGGCTCTTATGCACAAT
>JALNXP010000228.1 GCA_023230285.1 Bacteroidales bacterium
AAGTGATGTCATTGTTGCCCACTTTACGACAAGTGTCAACTGCTAACTGAATATCTTCCGGCATAGCTATTCCCGTAGAAATAACCATAGGTTTATGCTTGGAGGCGGCGTATTCGATGAGCGGAATGTCGGTAATTTCAAAAGAGGCAATTTTGTAAATCGGATTATTTAGCGATTCCAATAAATCGATGGCGGTTTTATCAAAGGGGGTCGAAAAGCAAATTAAGCCCTCTTGATGAGCAACCTCAAAGAGTTCGGCGTGCCACTCCCAAGGTGTATAGGCTTGTTTATATAAATCATACAGATACATATTGTCCCAAAGCGAGCCTTTTTGGGTTTTAAAGTCATCACTTTTACAATTCAGCGTGATGGTATCTGCGGTGTAGGTTTGCATTTTAATAGCGTCGGCACCGGCACGTTTTGCCGCTTTAATGGTTTCAATAGCCGTTTGTTTGCTGCCATTGTGGTTTGCCGACATTTCGGCGATGATAAGGGTTGGTTTCATATCTATTTGTTACTTTCTTTTGTATTTTCGTTAAGCATTATTTCTATTTCAGCAATGGTGGGAATAGTACCTTCCACCTTTTCTGGATAAAACTTCTCTAACTCGAATTCAGAGATTGCAATGGGCTGACTACTTGACTCAAGCGCATATTGAGCCTGAATTTTGTCCTTCTCTTTGCATATCAGCAGACCAATGGAAGGATTGTCGCGTCCCTCTTTTCGCAGCATGTGATTACAAGCTACTACATATCCCCCAAGCTGACCTATATCTCCAAAGGTGAACTTACCAATTTTTACTTCGATAATCACATAGCATGATAGCGTAAGGTTATAAAATAATAAATCGATAAAATTCTCATTTTCACCTATTTGCAAACGATACTCTTTTCCTACGTATGCAAAACCTGTACCTAATTCCGTAAGGAATGAAGTAATATTATTTAGCATGGTGTCTTTGAGTAATCTCTCATTGTATGGTTTTGTAAGTCCGGTGAAAGCAAAATTGTATGGGTCTTTGGTGATTTCTTGTGCTAAATCGCTCATTGTGTCAGGCAGTGATTTTGAAAAATTAGATTGTGCATTCCCTTGTCGCTCATACATATTGGTGTCAAGAAAATTGAGTAGCATTGCCCTGCTCCAGCCATTCTGAAGCACTTGATTTAAATAAAAAAATGCTTTCTGTGGAAAATTAGAGCACTTATCTATTATATAACGATGATGTCCCCACGGAACCGAAAAAATCCGTTCTTTGATGAGTTCGAACAACTCGCTATTTTGTTCCACCATTAGTGGTTTATTTGAATTGTTACCATTTTCATTTAATTGTTTAAAAACTTGCGGAAGATTTAAGCTGCGGGATTCTTCCACAAGTTGTGGAAGAATTGTAATTAACTGACTATATAGATTATAAAAACGTTTTGCATAACGAATATTGGTTTCCGACAGTCCCTCGACATCAAGCATTTCATGTCTTAAATCCATACTCAGTGTCGCATAGAATTTGCCACCATATTTATTGTCAGCTTGCTTATCGCTAATATCTTTTCCAAGTTCCCAATAATAGCGTAGCAATTCTTGGTTTACTTTAACTGATGCTTTGATTTGACTATTTCGATAACGTAAGGCAAGCTCTTTTACCCATTGTTTATAGTCATTATCCAATATTTTTATCGATTTTGTCATAGAACAAACTATTTTCGGTTATTATTACTATGCAACATCTTTATTAATAGCACGTTTTGCCGCTTTAATGGTTTCAATAGCCGTTTGCTTGCTGCCATTGTGGTTTGCCGACATTTCGGCGATAATAAGGGTTGGTTTCATAGTGTATTACAATTTTGCTATTCTATTCTTAATTAATTCTATGTATTGTTGTTGCATGCTTTCCGGCAGAAAAGATTGTGAAATAAAATTTTCCCACTTAGGAAAGATTGTGGCGAATTTGTGAAAAATATTGTCAATCACCTTGTTATCCAATCCGGATCCGGTCATGGCTTTATGAAAATCATCCATAGAGATTTTACGTTTTTTGCCGTTAAGTGTCAAGGCTAATTCTTCGGTGTCGGCCGGCATCACCAATGCGGTGGATAACAAATCGTACGCAGGTGTAAGTGTGTATGAATGATTATGATAGCGATACAGGGAGAAATTTTTTAAGTGCATGTCGGCATTTCCTGTAATCCACGAAAAGACAACTTGTTCCCAAAAATTCGCCAAGTCTAACTTTGGAGCAGCGGAATATTGCAAGATAATTTTTGCAATTTGTTCGTAGGAACCCTTGTATTTATATTCCGTTAATCGATTGGATAACTGACACATATCTTCCATTGAAATTTTGTTTCCACTTGAAGTTCTATCAATGCGGCGGGTAATGTAACACAGTTCGTTGTCTTGAAAGCGGATTAAAGTGTGTGGCACAACATTTATTTTTGCAATTTCCGCCAAATGCATGGTCAGGTCTTCCAATTCCGGTAAGTGCGGATAAAGCGTAGTTTGTGGCTTTAGAATATATTTTCCCCACAAACCGACTATGGTAAATCGTGAAGGTGTATTTTTACCTTCTTTTAAAATATCAAGCGAAAGTTTAGCCTGCACGCCTGTTATAGTGGTCTGGCTACGAATGACTTGCATTGCCAACTCTTCTATATCGTCACGCGTATAAGGCAAGGTGGGAGCGATGGAGTTCCGGAATATTTTTTTTGCGCATGTGGGATGAAAATCAATTTCATTATCTTGTAAATCTTGATAACAATATAAGCAACGTGCCATTTATACCTCCTCGTTTTCAAATGAAACAACACTGACCGCACCGATACAGTCTTTGCAACAAGCTAATAATAAGCTCATTCTGTCACGATTGTTGATTTTCCAATTTTTTTCTGCCATATCCAATAACCAACCTTCGGGAATTAATCCATCGAAAAACGGAAATAAAACATTGCTGCGATAGGCGACATCTGTAAGCGGAAGAGTGAGACTGACAGCTTCAGCATCAGCAGATTGTAGAAATAAATTATCGTACTGAAAAGTAAAGCCGTTTTCATCTTCGGTGAGGATACCGGCTTTTGTATTGTAAAGAAATATGGCGGCTTTTTTCATTGTTCATCGTTTTTAGTGATAGGTACGGCACCTACTTCGGAGCCGAAAAGTGACAGTACTTGGTTAACTTTATCAAGTCGCAGCGATTGCTTGCCTTGTTCCAAGTCGCGGACAAAACGGAGTCCGACACCTGATTTTTCGGAAAGCTCTACTTGCGTGAGATGATATTGCTTTCGCATAGCTTTTACGTATATGGACAAAGTGGTCATTATTATTAAGATTATACCTTTTAGGGTGCAAAAATACAAATTATTTTGATATTATACCTTTTTTGATATAATTTTTTAAAAGATAAATATATTATACCCGATATGATATATTAATACGTAATTGTTACATGATATGTGTAAAGTTGCTGTTTTCATGGTCTGGAGAATT
This sequence comes from Bacteroidales bacterium, assembly GCA_023230285.1. Classification (GTDB taxonomy): domain Bacteria; phylum Bacteroidota; class Bacteroidia; order Bacteroidales; family BM520; genus RGIG7150. Next base: position 3,481 of record JALNXP010000228.1, read on the forward strand.
ATGATGGTTGGATAAGCCAATTTAGGGCAATCCTGTATTTTGTAGCCGGTTCGACAATGGATAACCGGACTTGGTGAGATCTAATTTGGAACAAGGACAAAAAAATCTTCTAATTTTTGGAATACTGATTGAATAATGCTAAATAATTTCTATCTTTGTCAAAACTTTTAAAAATTAAAAGTTTTGACAAAGTAAATTGTAATAAATTGAATAATAAATTATTATGAATAATATCATCAATCGCAAAAAGTACGTTCAGCAGCTTAATAAGGTAAAAAATGTACACATCGTTAAAGTTATTTCCGGATTAAGACGTTCAGGTAAATCCACGTTAATGGAGATTTATGCTCAACAACTTTTGGATTCGGGCATTTCAGCAAACTGTATTCAACAATATAATTTTGAAAAGCCTATTTTCAACGAAACTGCTTCGTGGCTTGATATTTATAAAGCTATTATTGCTAAAACTGACAGCAAAAATATTAACTACATCTTTCTTGATGAGCCACAACAAATTACTGAATTTGAAAAACTTATTGATGCGCTTTACGTTGAAAAAAATGTTGATTTATATGTAACCGGTTCCAATGCCTATTTTTTATCCGGCGACCTTGCCACTTTGCTTTCCGGTCGCTATATCTCCATTCAAATTTTGCCTTTTTCTTTTTCAGAATATATTGTAAGCCAGTCAAATACATTATTAACCAAGTTCGAAATGTTTAACAATTACCTTTACGAGACCTCTTTA
>JALNXP010000229.1 GCA_023230285.1 Bacteroidales bacterium
GGAGAATTATCTGGCGCTGTTCCGGGTCCCTTCGAAGGACGAGGGTAAACGTTTCGCAGAAACCAGAAAACCCCGCTTTGAAGCGTTCGCGCGGACCATCATGGAAGGAAAACGGCTTTTACCTGAAAAAGCGATGCTCGCCAATCGGTGGCAAAGTTACGTCACCAATCCCCTTTTCTATGCATTCATCGTCAAGGACAAGGGATTTTGGGTGACATCCGCGTGTATCGGATGCGGTATGTGCGTAACGGCCTGCCCGCTCTCGAACATCACGATGACCGGGGGAAGGCCGAAATGGAACGGGAATTGCACCCACTGCATGGCATGCATCACCTCCTGTCCCACAAAAGCCATCGAATACAAACACACGACCATGGATAAGCCGCGGTACCGGCTGGACGAATGAAAAACGTCAACATCGCAAACATCATCACGGCTTTGAGAATCGTGGGATGCGCCTTGCTTTTCGTGTGGCCGCCCTTGTCTCTGCCGTTTCTTCTTGTTTATGCATGGTGCGGTATCTCTGATGTCCTCGATGGGGCTTTGGCCCGACGTTTCGCTCTGCAAAGTGATTTCGGATCCGCTTTGGACAGTATCGCCGACGCTCTGTTTGTTTTTTGCTCCCTCGTCCGTTTGTACCCGCTTCTCAAGCGACGTTGTCCGTCATGGATCTGGATAGTCGTTGCGGCGATCCTGTTGATCAAGGGCACCAGCCTTATCGTACTGGGGCGTGACCACAGGCAAACGCCGCCGCCTCATACCATTCTGGACAAACTGTCGGGCGTCATCTTGTTTCCCCTGCCTTTTCTCCTGCCCTCTTCATGGTTTTTCTGGTATCTCATCGTCGCATGCGGCATAGCTTCCGTCGCCGCCATCGACGAATTGCTTCACGTCATCCGTCCGCGATAAGTGACAACGGCTCGCCGAAGTCTGTATCGTTCGCATCTCCTGTCGGGCCGGAATCCTTGGCAACCACAAGGAAGAAACCGTTCCGTCAACGGAGGTGAGCGAATGCATTCCCCTTGGCCTTCGGGATCCCACAAAAGAGGTGCGGATACAAAACGAAATCCTCCCGTACCTTTTCATCGTGCGGAAGGACTTCAAGGAAATCAACGAAAAGCGCTTGGCTATACATTCCGAGAACGAGAAATCAACCTTTCTGCCTGTGGATGGCGGCGATCAAACCGGGAAGTTCCGGCTCGAACTTCACGCCGTACCAATGGCTCTGGTCGTCAACCGTCCCTTCGATACAGGCCAGTGTATAGTCCGCCGCGATACGAGCCGAATCGTACAGGGGAACGCCCTGCACGAAAGCTCCGACAAATGCGGAGGCGAACACATCGCCCGTACCGTGGCAACTGCGATCCACTTTCTTATGACGGTACAGTCTCCTGCCTTCCGCCTCGGCGATGATAACGCCAGTCTTCCCCGGCTCCAAACTAATCCCTTTGAGAATGATGGTCTTCATGCCGCAAGCCACCAACGCGTCAAGCAGACTGTCGACATACCCCATGTCATACTGTTCCTTGTAGGGAAGGCCCGTCATCAGGGAAGCCTCGGTGATATTGGGAAGCACGATATCGCCACTTGCGCACAGGCCGGTCATTGCCTTTACGAATGACTCGTCGAAACCGGGATACAATTTTCCGTTGTCCGCCATCGCGGGATCAATGATTTTTTTCGCCCCAGGCTTTCCCATCGAGGAAATGATGTCCTTCACATAGGCAATCTGTTTCACGCTCCCCAGATACCCGGTATAGAACGCATCGAACAGAATCCCCTCTTTTTTCCAATGTTGCTCGATGAGCGGAATGTCCTCCGTCAAATCTCGGAACGTATACCCTTTGAAACCACCGGTATGGGTGGAGAGTACCGCGGACGGAAGCGGACAAGCTTCCAAGCCGCAACTGGAAATGATAGGCAATGCGACGGTAAGCGAGCATTGTCCGACACACGAAATATCCTGAATGGTAAGCACACGTTGATACGCCATAGCGTTCCTCCCGTAACGACCACCAAAGGTCCGTTTCTCCGTATGGTAGTCCAATCCGCCCCTAAAGGGCAACAGATTGGAAAAGATGATTGTCTTTTTCCCGGAAATGGAGTAGGATACCGATAGTTCGATAACGCGCTTGTAGTCCAACGGTTAAGACGCGACCTTCCCAAGGTTGAGACGAGGGTTCGATTCCCTTCTGGCGCTATCTATTACACAACCTCAGAAACGAAGGTTGTTTTTTTATGCACCGCGACAAGAAATGATCCAAGCTTGCAAGAGATCTCACTAATTGTACAATCCAGAAATTTTGAACATTTTATCCGTGTTATTCCGTGTTTTTTGAAGGCCGTTAAACGGGGATTAAACGGCTGGTAAACGGGCCGCGGGGCCGGCCTCAGTGGCCGAACACTGCTATGGTATCCGGTATGCGAAGAAAATAGTACGTTCGGCAGAGACACTCTTGGAAACAGCCTCCAAGGAGTACCTCGATGTGGACTTGCCAACCATGACAAGAAAAGATGCAAAGGACTTCCGCATGGGAATCATTCACAAATAGGGGCTCACCAGCAGAGCTACGGACCTTTGGAAACTGGTGAAACTTTGTATTAGCCAGGCATGCGTTAAAACAAGATAACTGGAACAGACCGGAAACAATAGTTGCGATGAACCCCCATGCACTGTGGCATTCACTCAATACGAATTTTCTCTTGGCAGGTTTAAACAATCTTCTTGCAGCGGAGTATCTTTCTTGGCAACATCAGGAGGAAGAATCAGTACAAAGCAGGTATACTCACGTTTATGCCGAGAATATGCGACCAGTGGCAATTGCTGTTGATCAAATGTACGGAACGGTGCGAGAAGACAATATCTTAGAATTTCGCAATGCAAAATAGTCATAATCTTGTCATGAGTGAAAATCATTCAAGAAGACAATCATGATGTTCCCTCTTTACGTTGAATATCACTCATGCTATATTACTTGTGTAATGGTTGTAGAGCGCAACCACGTTAATCAAAAGAAAGCTCGACCGATGATGTGGTTGTAGAGCGCAACCACGTTAATCAAAAGAAAGCTTAATGGGTTTACCCCCATCCCCCCATTCAGGGAAGGATGGGGGTCATTTTTTAGGGATGACAAATGGAATTTAATCGGCTTACGGCTTCCTTTTATAGTGATTACGGTAGTTCTTGTCCTGAAATCCTCAAAAAACAAACGCGACCGTATTACGTCGCAGTAGTCTGTGTGTTGGGATTAACGTTTGCTATTCCCTTGCGTTCCCATATTCATCATCCTAAGTACTCCTTCATTGCAAATGGAGCAGAGGCAGGGCTAGATTTCACAAAAGCCGTCGTCATCACGGACAAAGTTCGATACGTAGAACCTTCTCCGACAACAATTCGCCAAAATGAATTCAACATGCTTAAACAACATGAGTATGAGATTGTGCATAAATTTGAGAAATTCGTTCTTGCCTATATCAAGCAAGTCCGTCGTATTCAAGAAAATCCACGAATTCCTCTTGCTCCTTGGTTTCAATATTCTTGCCTGCAATATTTCCACAAGGAATTAGGCCTGCCATTTGAGCGCTAAGTATGGTAGAGTTATTAGCTACTCTTTTTTTTGTCGTCACAATCAGTACATCTATAGAGGCGAGGTTCCATCTCTTCTTTTCCTTCAGTCACAAAGTGCAGTGAGGTATTTTCCACCAAAACTTCTTGCAAAAGCCAGCCGCTATCCTGCCCAATTTTTTCAAAGGCTGTTTTATTAGGAAGAAATTTGGACTCATGGTCACATAATACTTGGAGAGGTGTACCTGACCAGTAGTTACGGTTTATGACACCCATCAAAAGACGCAGAGAAAAACGTTCACCATTTTTTGATGCACGCCAACAATATACGGCTCCCTCTAAAAAATCCAAGCATTGTTGTCTCTCACCATCTAAAAGCCAAGATAGTTTCCCTTTACATTCCTCAGTACTATATGGTAACCCCTCAAGCATTTTCCCTTCTCCTAGCTAAGATTTAGTAAAATACTAAAAAGGTAATCCCTTTCTTTTCTTTTCTTTTCTTTTTCCCAGAGCATTTTCTTCCCCACACCTTTACTCTTAAGTCGGCACCATTACAGTTCTAGCAAGGGTACCCTAACTAGTATGGATGGCAATGTATCCACACTACCACTTTCC
>JALNXP010000230.1 GCA_023230285.1 Bacteroidales bacterium
CAATTGTTTGGCAAAGATTTAATTGTTTTTTTGAAAGCAAACTACACAAAGGAATTTTATGAAAAAGAAGTGGACAGGTTGCTTGAAGAAGATTATGTAGAATGGTTGATGCCCAAAGAAGTTGTTTTTCGTATGGGAAGTACTTACATTGATGGAGAGCAGTACAGAAACTTTACCATCTCAGATTATCCTCTATATGTAGACAACGCCTGGGGTTCAGGACTATTTAATCTAGATAGGACTAAAATAGTAATCAATTTTAAACCTGTCCCTAAATTTGAGTCAGAAAGACAGATTGATAGATCGTTGATGGAAACTGAAACCAAATTATATAGAACAGGAAAGTCAAGTACTCAAATAGAATTACAAACTCATCTTGAAACTTTACGTGACTTATTGGGAGCACTGAAAAACAACAATGAACAGTTGTATGAAGTAAATACTCATATTGTCTGTGAAGAATCTGCAAAGAAAGAAGTACGTGCAAAGATTAGAGAGCAGGGATTTAGATATAGTGAAATGTTTGGAAGACAAGTAGATGCTTTTATTAGCACAAACATATCTAGACTAGACAATATTAAAGAATACTGGCGTGGAATCCCTACTACGACTTATGCGGCAATATTTCCGTTCGTTTCGTCTGAATTGCAAGACCCTAAGGGATTCTATTTGGGAGAATACATTTATCCTGTATTTATTAATTTCTTTATGAGAAATGATGAAAAGGGTGAAAGAGTCAATAGCAACGTAATGATAATTGGTAAGTCTGGTAGTGGTAAGTCATATGCAACCAAAATGTTATTGGCGAATTTAGCAGCGGACAACTCAAAAATATTTGTACTTGATCCCGAAGATGAATATACAAAACTTTCTAAGAATATGCGTGGTAAAATGATGGATGTAGGATCATCACAACATGGTATTTTCAATCCATTCCATGTAATGACTACATTAGAGGCGGATGAAGGTAAGCAAGATGATTCGCTTTCATTGCATTTGCAATTTTTGGAGCAATTCTTTAGGATAATTTTGGATGGTCTAAGTTCAGATGCTTTTGAATTATTAAACTCCGTGGTTACAGAAGTATATAAAACAAAAGGAATTACATCAACTACACAGATTAAGGACTTAAAGGCAACTGATTTCCCAATATTTGATGATTTGTTGAAATTGATTCATAAGAAAGTTAAAGCGGAAAAAGACGCTTATAAAAAACAAAACTTCCAAACTATTGAAACATACATTGAAAAGTTTGCAACAGGTGGAAGAAATAGTAATCTATGGAATGGAGCTACCAGCATTGAAACCAAAGAGAACTTTATTACATTCAACTTTCGTTCTTTGATTGCTAATAGAAACCAAATAATAGCCAGCGCACAAATGCTTTTGGTGTTTAAGTATTTGGACAATGAAATTATAAAAAACAGAGAATTTAATCTGAAATATGCGACAGAAAGAAAGATTATTATCGTAGTTGATGAAGCCCATGTATTTATAAATCCAAAATTTCCTATTGCGCTTGACTTTATGGCACAAATGGCAAAACGTATTCGTAAGTATAGCGGTATGCAAATCATCATTACCCAAAACATAAAAGATTTCGTGGGTAGTGAAGAAATTCAAAGACAATCAACTGCTATTATTAATGCCAGTCAATATTCATTAATATTTTCATTGGCACCAAATGATATGTCTGACTTGGTTGAATTATATAGAAACGCAGGTGAAATTAATGAAGAGGAACAAAACTCTATTGTTACAGCACCCAGAGGTTGTTGTTTCTTGATTACTGGACCTCTTTCTAGAACTATGGTAAACGTAATAGCCTCTAAATTTATTGAAAAAGTAATGGGAGAAAAGTAACAAGTATTTTATGTGTTTCATAAATAATCTTTTGTAATTAATCTACAAATGCAAAAGGTTATTTTTTTTATAAAACTATAAAAACTCGCTAATTTTTTAATATTGTATAGTTTCAAAATGATTATACAATTTATTGATTAGAGAAAATATTTTTATAAAAAGTTTAATATATCATACTTATTTCGGTTGTAAAGTTTTATAATCAAAATGTTGGAAAACATCAAAACAAAACAAAAGGAGAAAAGTATGATTATTAAGATACAGAAGAGAGATGGAAGGTTGGTTGAATATGATAGAAGCAAAATTCAAACTGCTATTTATAAAGCAATGCAATCTGATGGGCTGGATAATAATCAAGAATGCGGGACTTTATCTGAAATAGTTGAGAAAATATTGCAAAACCAATACGTTAATGACATTCCAAATGTCGAAAATGTTCAAGATATTGTTGAGCAGGTACTAATGGATAGTAAGTATGGTAGCGTAGCTAAAAAATACATTACATATAGAGCTCAAAGAAGCAAGGCAAGAGAGATGAATACGAACCTCATGCGTATATTGGACGAGCTTACTAACACTAGTGCATCTGACAGTGATTTAAAGAGGGATAATGCAAATATAGACGGCGATACCGCAATGGGTATTATGTTGAAATATGGTAGTGAAAGTGCAAAATATTACTATCAAAAATTTATCCTGGATGAAGATATAGCTAAAGCACACATTGAAGGCGATATACATATTCACGATTTGGATTTTTATACTTTAACTACGACGTGCTGTCAACTTGACATTGCCAAATTGTTCAAAGGTGGTTTTTCAACTGGTCATGGATTTTTGCGTGAACCTAATGATATTCGCAGTTATGCAGCGTTGGCTTGTATAGCGATTCAAGCGAACCAAAACGATCAACACGGGGGTCAAAGTATTCCAAGTTTTGATTTTGGATTAGCAATGGGTGTGACTAAAACATACAAAAAATTATACATACAAAATATAATAAAAACTGCATCTATATTGAATGCTCTAAATGGCAGTGAACAGCAAATTAAAGATACCTATAAACAAATAGAAGATACTACTGGTTTGTTTCCATCATTGGCATCTAGTAATGAGTTTGCACGTGTAGAAAGAGAAAAATTAATAAACTTAATAGATGAAAAACAGTTTGATGCAGTCAAGTTAATAGCTTCAAAATATGCTCTTGAAGAAACAGATAAGAATACTTTCCAAGCAATGGAAGCGTTGATACACAACTTAAATACTATGCACAGTAGAGCTGGTGCACAGGTACCATTCAGTTCTATAAACTATGGAACTGACACAAGTGAAGAGGGAAGAATGATAACAAAAAATGTTCTTCTTGCGACAGAGGCTGGCTTGGGTATGGGCGAAACTCCAATTTTCCCTATTCAAATATTCAAAGTAAAAGAAGGGGTAAATTATAACCCAGAAGACCCTAATTATGATTTATTCCATTTGGCATGCAAAGTAAGTGCGAAGAGATTATTCCCAAACTTTTCTTTTATTGATGCACCTTATAATAAGAAGTATTATGTTCCCGGCAGACCTGAAACAGAAGTCGTTTATATGGGTTGTCGTACTCGTGTAATAGCGAATGTATACGACCCGTCCAGAGAAACAGTTTATGGTAGAGGCAATTTGAGTTTTACTTCCATAAATTTACCAAGACTAGCAATTGAAAGTCAGGGGAATTTATCTACATTTTTTGAGAAATTAAATACCGAACTAGAATTGGTTGTACGTCAGATGTTGCACAGGTTCAAGATACAATGTAGAAAGAAAGTGAAGAACTTCCCGTTTCTTATGGGACAAGGATTATGGTTAGATAGTGACAAGTTAGGCTTTGATGATGAAGTCGGGGACATATTGAAGCATGGTACTTTGTCCATTGGCTTTATTGGACTCGCAGAAACATTGATTTCATTGACAGGCAAACATCACGGTGAATCCGAAGATTCACAACAACTTGGCTTACGAATTATTAAGTTTATGAGAGATTTCGTTGACGCAAAGAGTCAAGAAATGAAACTCAACTTCACATTATTAGCAACACCTGCGGAAGGTATTTCTGGAAGATTCACAGGATTAGACGAAAAGAAGTTCGGTATAATCAAAGGAATTACTGATAAAGAGTATTACACAAATAGTTTTCATATTCCCGTTAACTACAAAATTAGTGCTTGTGACAAAATTAAATTAGAAGCACCTTACCACGCATTAACTAATGCAGGTCACATTACTTATGTAGAGTTAGATGGAGATA
>JALNXP010000020.1 GCA_023230285.1 Bacteroidales bacterium
ATGTCTTTTTGTAGAAATTTAACCATAATGCAATTATTAATGTTTTTTTTTATACATTTGTCAGTCAATGGCAAATTTTATGATAACTTTGCGGCGTAAAAAAAATAATGCTGTCTCTTTCGGATTAAAATAAAAAAGTATGATTTTCAGCTCGTTGATTTTCTTATATTTATTTCTTCCCATCGTACTTTTGGGATTAGGTCTGTGTAGGAAAACAGCATATCAGAACACTTTTCTATTTATAGCAAGCATCATATTCTATTCGTGGGGCGGAGTAAGCTACACAGCAATACTTTTATTGTCAATTATCGTCAACTATGTGTTTGGATTGTTGATTTCAAGTCATGAAAAGCACAAAACATTTTATCTTGTTATAGCTATAATACTTAATCTTTCTGCGCTTGCCTTTTTTAAATACGCCAATTTTCTTGTTGACAATATAAATATACTTACATCGGTTTTCAAAGTTGACCCTATAAAACTTCATAAAATAGTTCTTCCGATTGGTATTTCTTTTTATACCTTTCAGGGCATTTCATATATTGTTGATGTATATCGAAAAACTGTTGCGCCACAACGGAATTTCATAAAATTAGGAACATATATAGCTTTATTTCCGCAATTGATTGCCGGACCTATTATTCGATATTTTGAAATCAGCAAACAACTTGACAAAAGAGATGTCACCATTGACAACATATTTCAAGGTATCAAGCGATTTGTCTTTGGTTTGGCACGAAAAGTCATAATAGCCAACTCGTTAGCTGTTGTTGCTGATGATATTTTCAGTCGACCGCCGGACACACTGACTTGTGCGACAGCGTGGATTGGTGCGATATGTTATTCATTACAAATTTATTACGACTTTGCCGGTTATTCCGACATGGCTATCGGCTTAGGAAGAATGTTTGGTTTTACATTTCCGGAGAACTTTAATTTTCCTTATATTTCACGCAGTATCAAAGAATTTTGGCGAAGATGGCATATCACTCTGTCGGCTTGGTTTAAGGACTATTTGTACATTCCGCTTGGCGGAAACAGGAGAGGAAAAGCACGACTTTATCTAAATCTTTATATTGTATTTTTCTGTACAGGCTTATGGCACGGAGCAAGCTGGAACTTCGTAATATGGGGACTGCTGCATGGTTCTTTCTTAGTTTTAGAACGTGTCGGTTTCAACAAAATCTTAAATAAAACATTTCGTCCGATACAACATTTGTATACTCTGTTAGTTGTAATAATTGCATGGGTATTTTTCCGCGCCGATACTCTTCCGTATGCCACAGATTACATCGCCCGAATGTTCTCCTTCTCAAATCACGGCTTGTCTAACGTATTTGTATTCAAGCATTTAAACATCACTAATATCATAATTTTGATGTTAGCTGTTTTAGGCTCGTTCCCGTTATTCGCAAAATGCAAAGATATTGTCAGCAAGAACAAAACATTAGCGTTTATTTGTACAATAATATTCATTATTATTGTGATGTTTTTGGTGACAACAATATTAGTAGCAGGAGGTTATAATCCTTTTATTTATTACAGATTTTAAATTTCGTAATTGAGATGAATACAGAGAGCATTAAAAATAATAAAGGCAAAATCGGAAAGATAAGCATCATAGTTATCTTTCTCCTGATGTTGTTTGCTCCTATTATTCAAGATATATTTTCGATATTTCCCGAAATAACTGTTGATAAAGAAAACAGAGCCTTGGCAAAAAAGCCGAAATTAGACATAAATCGTCTCGATTATTATCCGGATTCATTAAATAATTATTACAATGACCATTTTGCATTTAGAGGTTTTTTTCTGATTTGTAACAATATCATCAATACATTAGAAAAAGAATCTCCTTCTGATGAAGTTCTTATCGGCAAAAAAGGATTTTTGTATCTACGCAGACTTGAATGTGCTGTATATGAAGGAAATGATGATTTCAACAATCCGGAAAAGATTCAACATGTTGCAGATATTCTTGTCAAAAGAAACGAAAAATACAAAAAGAAAGGAATTGAATATTACGTTGTGATAATTCCTACAAAATATGAAATTTATCCGGAATATCTTCCTATATACATTCAACGTACAGACACAACCTCCACCGATAAATTATGTTATCTGATGCAATCTAATCCACAGGTTAAGTTATTGTATATCAAAGACTTTATGCTGTCAAAAAAAGACAAAGGCTTCTTATATCGTATCAACGACAATCATTGGAATCAATTTGGTGCATATTTTGCCTCAGATACAATTTTAAATTTTATCAAAAAAGATTTTCCGCAAATACCTATTTACAAACAAGTTGATTATCAATTTAATAATGACACAACTATTTATGGCAACCTTTCAGAAATTATAATTTCTGATTATACAAAAAAGTTGTTCAGACCTGAAATCAAATATTCTGCAGAGTTGATTGACACATTAAAAAGAGCTGTAAAAGGTGATATTGCAGGTTACACTCCGCCAAAATATTTTTCATATCCTGACAATTATGAAATAGTTAATGTTACAAACGACAAGTCATTGCCTAAAACACTGATTATAAGAGATTCTTATACCAATGCGCTTATGCCGTTTTTGTCAAACAGTTTCAGCAAATCAACCTATATATGGGATTCGTGGAAGTTCAAAGACAACATGGAAATTGTTGACAGTGAAAAGCCTGATATTGTTATAAATATAATTTTAGAGCCTTTCATAGTTAATATTGGAAAATGATTTTAGGAGTTGTATTTTTTAATAGAATATATAATGGAATTAACCACAGACGATAAGATACTTTACGAAGACAATCACATAATTATAGTGAACAAAGCAGTTGGAGAGATAGTTCAGGGCGACAAAACCGGCGACCGTTCTCTATCCGAAGACATAAAGTCGTATTTGAAAGAGAAGTACGGCAAACAGGGTAATGTTTATTTAGGCGTAGTTCATCGAATAGACCGTCCTGTCAGCGGTTGCGTGCTGTTTGCCAAAACGGGCAAAGCGGCGGCTCGCCTGTCGGAGATGGTGAAACAACGAGATTTTCACAAAGAATATCTTGCCATCACTTATGCAAAGCCATCACCACCAAACGGAACTATTACCGGCTATATGGTCAAAAATGAAAAACAAAATAAATCTTACATCGTCAACCCGGAGAGCAATAAATCTGCTGTTTATGCAGAGTTGAATTACAAATATCTAACGAGCAGCGACAGATATCATCTCATTGGTATAGAGCTTATTACAGGAAGACATCATCAAATAAGAGCGCAATTGGCATCTATCGGCTGCATAATAAAAGGAGACGTAAAATACGGTGCACAAAGACCAAATCCGGATACCTCTATCGGCTTACACGCCTACAAAATCGAATTTGTACATCCTGTAAAAAAAGAAATAATAACGGTTAAAGCACCTTTTCCGAAAGAAGAAAAATTGTGGAAAATATTAACCGCTGATTGTGAGGATAAATTTTGACAACTTATTGCTTTAATAATTTTAAAGGCATAAATTTGCGAAATTTTATTTCATAGATGACTTACCATAAATAATGTTTTATAGCTTATAAAAAAGCATCAGCCATACTGTAAAATATTGATTATCATATTTTTGTTACAAAACGACAAATTAAAATCATTGAGAGATGGAAACAAATGACACAAAGCGCATCATAATAAGCGGTGGCGGCACCGGAGGGCATATTTTTCCGGCTATTGCAATAGCTGATACATTCAAGAGACGTTATCCGGATGCAGAGATATTATTCATCGGAGCCAAAGGCAGAATGGAGATGGAAAGAGTTCCTAAAGCCGGCTACCCGATTAAAGGCTTATGGATAAGCGGTTTTCAACGCCGGTTGACACTGAAAAATTTGGTTTTCCCCATAAAAGTCATTGTCAGCACTATAAAAGCAAAAAGCATATTAAGAAGTTTCAAACCTGATGTTGTAATCGGTGTCGGCGGCTATGCCAGCGGACCGACTTTACGCGCCGCCGTCAAGATGAAAATACCGGCTCTAATTCAAGAACAAAACTCGTTTCCGGGACTTGTCAACAAAGTAGTCGGACATAAAGTCAACTGTGTTTGTGTAGCATACGACAACATGGACAAGTGGTTTCCGAAAGACAAGATAGTTTTAACAGGTAATCCGCTAAGGGTAAGCTCAATAGACATCACAGGCAAAAAAGAAGAAGCCTATAAATACTTCAACCTTGATGATAAGAAATCCACAGTGTTAATTGTTGGCGGCAGTCAGGGCGCACTTGGCATCAACAAAGGGATATCAGCACAATTAAGCAAAATAGAAGCCGGTGACTATCAAATGCTGTGGCAAACCGGCAAAGACTATTTGGCGACTGCTAAGGCACAAATCAAAGAGCAAAATCTCGAAAGCAAAATCAGGGCTGTGGACTTTATTGACAGAATGGATTTTGCGTATTCTATCGCCGATGTTGTAATTTCGCGTGCCGGAGCCATAGCTATTTCGGAGTTAGCCGCCGTTGGCAAGCCTGTAATCTTTGTCCCGCTGCCTACCGCCGCCGAAGACCATCAGACTAAAAATGCAATGCGCTTGGTAGAAGCCAACGCCGCCGAAATAGTGACTAACGCTGATGCCTGCGAAAAGCTGCTTCCAACGTTGTCAGACCTCATGACCAAACCGGAAAAAATGTTGGAGATGAGTAAAAACATCAAGCTATTTGCAAAGATAGGTGCTGCCGAAAAAATAGTTGATGAAATAGAAAAACTGCTAAAATAACACCAACATGGGACGACTTAAAAAATTAGCCGGACAGACAATAGTCTACGGAGGTACAACAATAGTCGGCAGATTGCTGAATTATCTTTTAGTTCCTTTTCACACTTATATTTTTCTAAATCCGCAAAGCTATGGCGTTGTAGGAGAGATGTACGCATGGTCGGCTCTATTGCTCGTAATTCTTACTTACGGCATGGAAACAGCATATTTCAGATATATGCGCAGCGACACCGCCGAAGAAAACAGGAAAAAAGTCTTCAGCACTTCCATGTTATCTCTTATAACAACATCGGTGCTGTTTATCATCTTGGGGTTAACGTTCTCGCAACAAATCGCTAACCTGTTAAAATACCCCGATAATCCGGAATATGTCAGATGGTTTGTAATAATAGCCGGACTTGACGCAATATGCAGCATTCCTTTTGCACGACTAAGAAACGAAAACCGCGCCCTGAGATTTGCTACTATAAAAATTACAAATATCTTAATCAACATATTTTTCAACATCTTCTTCCTTTGGTTTTGCCCGCTGATGATAAAAAACGGTGTCGGAACTTCCTTTTTTTCAGCAATATACAAACCTGAAATTGGCGTAGGCTATATTTTTATAGCCAACTTAATAGCTTCTTGTTGCCAATTTGTCCTGCTGATTTTTTCCGTCAAATTCGGAAAATTATATTTCGACAATAATTTACTGAAGAAAATGCTGAAATATGCTTTCCCTTTATTAATTTTAGGATTAGCCGGTGTCGTCAACGAATCTTTAGACAGAATTTTGGTGAAAAATTTGTCATCGCCGGATACAAATATCGCCATGCACAACTTAGGAGTTTATAGTGCCTGCTTCAAAATATCGGTTATCATGACACTGTTTATTCAGGCGTTCAGATATTCTGCCGAACCATTCTTTTTCTCTATTTACAAAGATAAAGACGCTAAAGAAGGCTATGCCGTTGTCATGACTTACTTTGTAATAGTCTGCACCATCATCTTCCTTGGCACAATGCTATACATAGACTATATCAAATATTTTGTCAGCAAACCTTATCACGAAGGACTGATAATAGTACCTTTTCTATTACTCGCCAATATGATGCTTGGCATAGTCTACAATTTATCAATTTGGTACAAAATGAACGACAAAACAAAATACGGAGCATACATAACAATAGGCGGAGCAGTTATAACACTGATACTCAACTTTATACTATTACCTCGCATTGGCTATCTGGGTGCTGCTATAACTCACTTCTGCACCTACCTTTTCATGATGCTCGCTTCATACTTTTTAGGACAAAAATATTATCCGGTTCCATATAATCTTAAAAAAATCGGATTTTATTGTCTGTTATCAATAATCTTATTCATAATCAGCTATTTCTTAATACCTTTTGATAAATTCGGCAGCCATGAAGCTGTTTTCAAAATTATCATCAATACAATTATTTTGGGATTTTATTTATTGATAATATACAAAAAAGAATTTAGAACGGTCAAATCATTATCAAAGACCATGTAACATGCTAATATACAATAATGTATCAAACAAAATATTAATAATTTGTCTGTTCTTTATACCATCAATGTGTTTTTCTCAAAACGCTATAAATTTTGTTGATGTTGAAGCCGCCAGTAAAAGAAAAATAATTGATAATGAAATATTTACTAAATATTTAAGCATAAAAAAATTTTTTGATGAAGCCTATAAAGCGTATCCGTCCGTTCCGAAAGGCTGCTTAGAAGCAGTTGCATACAACAACAGTCGTTTTGTACATCTAAGCGACAGCAATTATTACAGTGACGAAACCTCCGACATACCTCGCAGTTATGGTGTAATGGGGTTAGTAAAAAACGGCAAAAATTATTTCAGAGAAAACCTAAAATACATATCGAAATTAAGTGGCATTGCTGAAGATAAAATTTTGTCTGATACAAAAGCCAACATCATAAGTTATGCTGCCGCATTTGAAATTATTTCACAAGAAAAAAATATCACAAAAAATTCCGATATTTCAGAGTACAAATCCGTTTTTGTTGAGTTGTCGGAATTACCTTTATCTGAAGATACAGATAACGACTTTATTATCAACACTATGTTATATGGTATTTACATGTTTTTAGACAATGATGACAACGAGACATTATATAATATACCGGATTATGGAATTAATTTTGACAAAATTTTCGGTTATAATTTTGATTTATTAAAGGCTACGAATATAGAGGTAAGCTATTCCGGCAAAGGCTGGGATTATTCAGGGGCAATATGGAATCCTGCGCCGGAATGTAACTACAGCAGTAGAGAAGGACATGAGGTCAGTGGTGTTGTAATACACTATACGGCAGGAAGTTACGCTGGCTGTATCAGTTGGTTTAAAAATTGTGATGCGCAAGTTTCGGCGCATTATGTAATTCGCTCGGCAGACGGTCAGATTACGCAAATGGTCAAAGAGAGTGACAAGGCGTGGCATGCACGCACAGCCAATCCGTACACGATAGGAATAGAGCATGAAGCATACGGCGACATTATCAGCTTTTTCACGCCGGAGATGTACGCCGCCTCTGCAAATTTAGTCAGAGACATCAGTCGAAGACATGAAACAATTCCGCCGAACAGGATTTTCTACCGCGACACCTTGGATAACGGCACAACGCTAAACAACGGATTGCACTCTTTAGGTGACGAAAATTCGTGCATCAAAATAAGAGGTCATCAACATTATCCTAATCAGTCACATACCGACCCCGGACCGTATTGGAATTGGAATTACTATTTTAAATTGATAAACGACAATACAGAAGTTACAACTTACAATACCAAAAGCGGCGTTTTTACTGACAGCGGTGGGGAACTATATGATTATCAAAATGATGAGCGGAAGTTGTATCTTATAAAAGTTGCTGATGCCAAATATATAACGCTCAAATTCTCTGCATTTGATTTGGAAAAAGACAATGATTTTATGTGGATTTATGATGGTGACAATGAATTTTCCCCAAAAATTGGCAGATGGAACACAAAAAGTCCTGGTGTTATAAAATCAAGCGGCGATGCTATGATGATAGAATTTCGTTCTGATTGTGCCGTCACTGCCGGCGGCTGGAAAGCCGAATGGACTGCTTACGTTCCGGAAATATTTTCTGATGATGTATTAGTAAAAGTATCGCCAAATCCGGCAGACGAAACAGTCAACATATCGGTAAATCCAGATATAAAAGTCTGTACAATAGATATTTATACTATAACGGGGCAGCTTTATCACAGTGAAAATTTACCTGGAAAAGCGACTTCAATAGACGTCAAAAATTTTGATAGAGGCATATACATATTCACATTTTCCACTGCCGGAAAAATTTTAGAGAAAACAAAAGTTGTCATTAATTAAAATATTCTTTAACTTTGCAAAAGTTCTTTTTACAAACGCAAACCTCATCTAACAAAAGCATGAAACAGAAAACAATACTTTTATTTGCATCAATATTTTTTGCGGCAGCAGCATGGTCACAGCCGGCATTTGAAACATATCTGTATGATTATCAATATTATATTTTTAATAATGACATACACACTTTACAAATATATCAGGAAGGCATGCAGTCGAGCATTCCGGCTGTCACCGTCAATTCTTCTGAAAAATTGACATGTGGTTTTGATGATTTCGACATTTCCGGCAAAAATTATCAATATACATTTTTTCATTGCACGCCGGAGTGGAAAATCAGCAATGGGATACAGCAAAGTGACTATATGACAGGTTATTACTACGAAGATTACGTCAGAGACTACACAGCTTCTTTCAACACACTTCGCGACTACCTACATTACTCTTTCACATTTCCCAACGACAACATCAACACAAAAATAAGCGGAAATTATGCTTTAGTGGTATATGAAGAAGATATAAATAAGCCGGCTTTTATTGCAAGATTTTTTATATATGACAATTTAGTAAACATCAGTCCTACAATAGGTTATAGTAAAAGCCCCAAAGAATTGCAATCGCATCAGAAAGCCAATTTCATCATTAAACAAACGAGTTATCGCATAGACAACCCTTACAGCAATTTATATGTTGTTATTCAGCAAAATGGCAGGACTTACAACGTTCAGGGTGGTATTCCGCCGCGCACTATCACTAACGACAAATTATATTACGATTATGATGAATATTTCATATTCAACGGCAATAATGAATTTAGATTACTTTCATTGACAAGTTTCAAGCATCTGACAAGGTCAATGGTACAAATTGAGACATACAACTCTGAATATTACATTACATTAGACATTGACAACACATATAAAGGCAGGAGTTATCAAACTTTGAATGACATCAATGGGAAATTCCTCATAGAAGTTGAGAACGTATTAGACAGTGACACTGAAGCCGAATATGCGTATACGATGTTCACTTTAAAAGACAAAATTCCATTTCCACAAACGGAAGCATATATTTGTGGAGATTTCAACGGCTGGCAAATGGATGAGAACAACAAGATGACATATAATTATCAGACAGGTTGTTATGAAGCGACACTATATTTAAAACAAGGATATTACAATTATACATATATTTTAAAAGACCACAACGGGCAAATCAACGACATTGAATTTGACGGTAATTATGTTGATGCCAAGAACGATTACACATTTTACGCATATTATAAAGCGCCGGGGGATTATTATTATCAGCTCATTGCGTTAAACGTTTTTTCTGCAGAATAGCAGCCCATTATCATAAAAATTTAAAGTTGCAGATATGTGATTTTTATTTATGAAAAATTTTTTTCATAAATGATGGTAACGTTTTGTCCTTTTTTACGATTAATAGGCGTAGAAACTTTACGGATCCAAAGTTAATATTGGAGAAAGCCCAAAATCCAGAATAAAGAGTAGGCAGAACAAAATTAAATGTATGAAAAAGATTATCATCATCATGATAGCAATTCTATTCAATTTAGCAGAAAACAGCAACGCTGTTGCGCAAGAGATGACGATTGCTCAAGTAAAAAACTCCAAATGGAAGTCGACCGTCAAGGTCGAATGGGGAAATGAAAATAAAATGTGTAAATACTTTGGGATATGCGAGATATCATCAATTACAGACAGAGACATCAACATGAAGCAAGCCACATTTGCGACAATAGAGAGAAAGCGTGACGGCATTGCACTCAGTGTAGAAGAAAATGATTTGAATGAGCTAAGTAACAGCATGATATACACGAAACTCCATGGTATGCGAGGTGTAAAATTTGACACTTCTTTTGAAATTCCGATAGAGATTGCAAGGACAATAGGTTTTAGGTGCAAAATCACAATACCTGCCGGCAACTACTCTGTATCCTCAGATGAAGGTTTGATAACAATACTTTTCACTGAATATATCAATGTCTGCGAGACAACAAAAACCGCAAAAAAAAATAAAAACTATCAATAACAAATTAAAAAAACAAACAACATGAAAAACTTATTTATATTTGCAATTGCCCTTATGATTTCCGGCATTTGCGCAGCTAACGAAAACTATTCCTATACAACAAACAGTTTAATAGAAAATGAAGAATCTTTAACAGAATGTAACGACAAAGGATGGGTCGTAGTCATCACCGTTGAGATTGGCAAAAGGAGTCTAAATTGTGCAAGATTCGGATTTTGCAGAATTTCATTCGGTGGTGGCAAAGCCGAACTCAGTAATGAGACTAATAGTAATGCTGTTCCTGCTACTTTAGAAAAAACCTCAGACGAAATTATGATTTCTTTTGAAGAAAGCACAGTCAGAGGCAATAAAGAATTAGCGAAGAACTTATTAAACAGAGGCTCTGTCGTTTTCGAAGAAGAATTTACGATACCGGGTGAAGTCAGTTCTCAAATAGGTATGAGAGGCGACTTAGAAATCGGAAGTGGTAAATACAATGTCACAAGAGAGAACGGTTTAGTTACAGTTCATTTTCCGTTATAATAGCAAGCTGCAACATTATTCAGAACCGGATACTAATTCTATCCGGTTCTTTCATCCTTTAGAACTCATTTGTCAATTATTTATTTTATTATCAAAGTATTACATAATTCAAAATAACGATTTAAAGATAAACTTAGAAAACAAATATCAATATGGTATAATAAGCAGCACATCTTTATATGACTTAATAAAGTCATCAGGCGACCGATACAATTTAATTTTTCTCAATAAGCATCAAAAAGATGAAGCCGAATTTGACCATAGTTCCGATATTTCTTTTTTAGTAGAAAGCACAGCATTAAAAAAAGCGGCAGACACTAATAGCATCAGCTCTGATTTTGCATTTAACTTTTCAACGGGTACGGAATTAAACTACACATTTAAAAATTTGAGATACACTTTTGACTCCAACTACGAAATAAGTTATAAGCAAAAATCGGATCAGAAAATAGAGAAGACGAGGGACGAACTCGAAGTCAGCAACAATTTCAGTTATATTGGAGACAAGGTTGGTTTAGAATTGTCGTTCTTATTATCATCTCAAATATTAAATGAAAGAAACGCCGATGGTCTAATATGTTCAAGCTTTTTATCTCCGGGAAAGATAAACTACTCTCTTGGCATTATTTATGAAAACAGTGGTAAATTAGATACAAAAATATCTATCGACATTGCGAGTATTCAAATGACAACTTTTTTAAATCAAGGAATTTATGACAACAACGAAGACATCGTGTTTTATGACATTGAAAAAGGTCAACTACTATCTAACATCTTTGGTATCACAATAAATTATACTATTAATGAGAGTAGTAATATTTTCAAGTTAAAGCACAAGGGAAATATCTTCATCCCTTGCAACAAAGAAAGTTTCGATTCAACATGGGCGGAGAACTTCAACATGTATTTCAGCAATGAGATATGTATTTATAAAAAAAACATATTTAAGTTAGCACTAATATCTAAATTAGTATATAACAAATATGGCAACAAGGAGTTAGAGTTTTACAATAAGCTATCATTAGGCATAACGATAGGAGCAAATAAGCAACAACTCTCGTCCCACTAACAAAAAAACCTTGCATTACAACTTTGTAATGCAAGGTTTTATCACTTTATAAACAATTGATCTTAGTCTGTAATTATAACGAGGTAATAATTTTTCTTACCTTTTTGGGCGAGTATCAATTTATCGCCAATAATGTCGGCTTCATTCAGCATACACGTATCATTGACTTTAGCCTTATTAATAGATATAGCATTTTCTTTTAGAGACCTGCGGATTTCGCCTTTTGATGGGAAGAAGCCGGTAATTTCGGACATTAAATCTACTACGCTTACGCCATTTTTAAGCACTTCTCTTGACACATCAGCTTGTGGAACGCCCTCAAACACAGCCATAAGCATATCCACAGGAATATGACGTAAAGAATCTGTAGTACTATTACCAAAAAGAATAGCAGAAGCTTCGAGAGCATTATCATAATCTTCTTGAGAATGTACTCTTATCGTCAAATCTTTGGCAAGTTCTTTCTGAAGCAAACGAAGATGAGGAGCTTCATTATGTTTTATGATTAATTCTTCTATATAATCTTTAGAGAACAGTGTAAATATTTTAATATACTTTTCAGCATCAGCATCTGAGCAATTAAGCCAGAATTGGTAAAACTTATAAGGAGAAGTTTTTTTAGCGTCAAGCCAGATATTGCCACTTTCTGTTTTACCGAATTTTCCGCCGTCAGCTTTAGTAATCAACGGACAAGTAAGGGCATAAGCTTCTTTCCCGAGTTTTCTTCTAATCAGCTCGCTACCTGTTGTGATATTTCCCCATTGGTCGCTACCGCCCATTTGCAATTTACAATTATATTTCTGGTAAAGTTCAAGAAAATCAGTACCCTGAACCAATTGATATGAAAATTCGGTAAAAGACATTCCCTCGCGGTCTTCACCGGCGATTCTTTTCTTAACGGAATCTTTCGTCATCATATAGTTAACGGTAATATGTTTACCTATATCTCTAATAAAAGACAAGAAAGAATAATCTTTCATCCAGTCGTAATTATTAACCATTATTGCTGCATTAGGGGCATCAGAGTCAAAATCAAGGAACTTCTTCAATTGAGTTTTAATACACTCCATATTACGTTTAATAGCCTCAGCATCAAGCAGATTACGCTCAAGCGACTTACCTGACGGGTCGCCAATCATACCTGTTGCACCGCCGATAAGTACAATCGGACGATGTCCTGATTCTTGTAAATGTTTCAACATCATTACGCCAACAAGATGCCCTATATGCAAAGAATCGGCAGTCGGGTCAATACCAACATAAGCAGTTGTCATTTCTTTTTCAAGTTGTTCTTCTGTTCCCGGCATAATATCCTGCACCATGCCTCTCCATCTCAAATTATCAACAAGTTTCATATTCATTATATATTATTCAACACAAAAATTTTGCAAAGGTACATGATTTTTTCGATTTACATACAACAAAAAATACGACATAACAATTGCAGTTAAATAAAAAATATTTTACTTTTGCTCACATTAAATTTTTAAATCAAAACACAGTAAAGATATGACAGAAGTAGACAAAGAGAAAGAAGTCGGGTTGCCCGAAAATGCTCAAAGAGAGTTAAAAGAAGGTGAAGTTTACGAACCAATTTTATCTTCAAAAAAGACATTTCGAGAAGTAACGCCATGGTCTGTGACGTTAGGATTATTAATGGTTATATTATTTTCTGCGGCGGCAGCATACCTTGGGCTAAAAGTCGGGCAAGTTTTTGAAGCAGCCATACCAATTGCCATCATTGCCATTGGCTTATCAGGTGCGATGAACAGGAAAAACTCACTTGGTGAAAACGTCATCATACAGTCGATAGGAGCATGTTCCGGTGCTGTGGTTGCCGGTGCAATATTCACATTACCTGCACTTTACATACTGCAAGCCAAATATCCTGAAATAACGATAAACTTTATGCAAGTATTTTTTAGCTCACTATTGGGTGGATTTTTAGGCATATTGCTGTTAATTCCGTTCAGAAAATATTTTGTAAAAGAGATGCACGGGAAATATCCATTTCCTGAAGCCACAGCAACGACACAGGTGCTTGTCAGCGGCGAAAAAAAAGGCAAAGGAGCTAAAATACTGTTAATCAGTGGTCTGATAGGAGGGCTTTACGATTTTATAGTATCTACATTCGGCTGGTGGTCTGAAACAGTAACCACGAGGATAGTTCCATGGGGAGTTGCTATTGCAGATAAAGCAAAAGCTCTATGCAAAATCAACGTGGGTGCTGCCGTCCTCGGCTTAGGATATATAATCGGATTAAAATACTCCTTCATTATTTGTTGCGGCTCTTTTCTTGTATGGTTTATCATCATACCGCTGATGAATCTCATCTGGGGTTCACAGGTTCTTGACTTTATGAACTCCGGAATAATGTTAACTATATCACAAATGTCACCGGAACAGATATTTACAAATTACGCCCGTCATATTGGCATCGGTGGTATTGCCATGGCAGGCATCATAGGCATCATAAAATCTGCAGGTGTCATAAAATCTGCTTTTAAACTTTCTTCCAACGAATTTAAGAACAAAAAATCAGGTCAAAAGCAAATTGTAGAGCGCACACAACGTGACCTGCCAATGAAAATAGTAGTCATAGGCATCGCCATAACATTATTAGTCACTCTTGTATTTTTCTATTTTGGAGTAATCCACAATATTTGGCAAGCAATTATAGGTATATTAGTTGTCGGCATCATAGCATTTCTATTCACTACCGTTGCAGCCAACGCCATAGCGATAGTCGGTTCAAACCCTGTCAGTGGCATGACATTGATGACATTGATACTCACATCCATAGTAATGGTTGCTGTGGGTTTAAAAGGACCTGCGGGCATGACGGCATCACTCATAATAGGCGGTGTTGTTTGTACAGCTCTGTCAATGGCAGGCAGTTTTATAACCGACTTAAAAGTTGGTTATTGGATAGGCACGACACCGGCGAAACAGGAAACATGGAAATTTATAGGTACGTTAGTTGCAGCTGCAACTGTTGGCGGAGTGATTATGATACTCAACAAAACATACGGTTTCACCGGCGACAACGCTTTAGTAGCACCACAAGCCAATGCGATGGCAGCTGTCATAGAGCCGCTGATGTCGGGTGGCAGTGCGCCGTGGTTATTGTACGGTATAGGTGCTGCGTTAGCTATTATTCTCACTATTTTCAAAATTCCGGCACTTCCATTCGCACTCGGCATGTTCATCCCTATTGACCTCGACTTACCGCTGCTGGTAGGCGGTGCAATAGCTTGGTTTGTAAGCACACGCAGTAAAGATGCTAACATAAACAAAGCCCGCAGCGAAAGAGGTACTCTGATAGCTTCCGGATTTATCGCCGGCGGTGCACTCATGGGAGTCGTAAGCGCTATCATCAAATTCGCAGGAAAAGACCTATATCATAGCTTAAATTACTCGGAAATACTCGCCGTAGTCGCTTATATTGCTATTATAATTTATATGATATGGGATTGCTTAAGAGCCGATAAAACAGAAAAATTAAAAATTAAATAAAAAAGATATGGAAAACATTAAAAATAAATTCTTACGTTACATAGATATTGACACAACTTCAGACCCTGAATCCGAGGCGCAGCCAAGTACACAAAAACAATTTAACCTACTGAATTTGTTGAAAAACGAATTGCAAGAACTCGGCATAAAAACTAATTTAGACAGCAACGGCTACATCATGGCTACTATTCCGGCAAATACAGACAAAGCAGTGCCGGCAATAGGCTTCATCGCTCACGTAGATACCTCTCCCGATGCTCCCGGCACTGACATTAAGCCTCAAATCATAGAAAATTATGACGGCAAAGACATCTTGCTGAACAAAGAGAACAATTTATACATAAAAGTAGATGAGTTTCCTGAAGTTCAACAATATAAAGGACAAACTATAATTACGACAGACGGCAACACTTTATTAGGCGCCGATGATAAAGCCGGCATTGCAGAAATTATGTTAGCTGCCGAATACATAGTAAAAACGCCTGATTTTAAACACGGAGAGATAAAGATAGGCTTTACCCCTGACGAAGAGATAGGACGTGGAGTAGATAAATTCGATGTGGAAAAATTCGGAGCCAAGTACGCATATACCATGGACGGCGGCGAAATCGGCGAATTGGAATATGAAAACTTCAATGCCGCCGGCGCTAAAATCCACATTCAAGGTTGCAATATACATCCAGGCTACGCAAAAGATAAAATGGTAAATTCCATGCTTATTGCAATGGAACTCAATAGCATGCTACCTGTTGAACAACGTCCTGAATACACTTCAAACTATGAAGGATTTTTTCACCTCACAGGAATACGCGGGACTGTTGAAAAAACTGATATACAATATATTATAAGAGACCATGACACGCAGAAATTTGAAAACAAAAAACGACTTCTGACCTCTGCCATAGACTTCTTAAACAAAAAATACAGCAACAGAATACAACTTACTTTGAAAGACCAATATTATAATATGCGCAAAGAAGTCGAGCCGCATTATCATATTATAGAAAAAGCTATTAAAGCGATGGAGGATGCCGGTATAAAGCCTAAAATTCAGCCCATTCGCGGTGGCACCGATGGTGCTAATTTATCTTTCAGAAATCTGCCGTGTCCTAACATTTTTGCAGGAGGACACAATTTCCACGGAAAGTTGGAATTTGTCCCTGTAGAAAGCATGGAAAAAGCGACCCAAGTGATATTGAACATTATCTCGTTATTTGCCAAAGAGTAGAGCGTGCATATAAACACCTGATTTAATGCGTGTTATATACAACTTTGCAGAAAAACAAAAAAAAAGTACATCTTTCCAAAAAAAGATGTATTTTTGCATCGGTTTAAACAAACCGACAAAGGCTGCATTCGTCTAGTGGTCCAGGACATCAGATTCTCAGTCTGAGGATCGAGGGTTCGAATCCCTCATGCAGTACAAATAACTTATTTTCAGCGTGTTAAGTCGAAAAATAGCCCATTTTTTTGAAAAAGTGAGACAAATTTGAGACAGAACTATTTCTTTTTTCACTTGTATCCACCCCACCAACGCAATGTTGACTTTATCGGAATAATTCGGGTTTGAAGTTTGATGGAAGCAGAAAGGTGTTGTTCAATCACTTTGCACCATTTTTATCGTGACGATACAATTGATAGCTATTGTATAAATTTTGCCATATTGAATAGCTTGCAGGAAATATAGAAGTCAGCGGGTTGAGATAAGTAGTAGCCATCCAGATAGCCATTGCGGTATTTTTTTGACCGAGAGCCTGCCCGCCGGCTGTTTTATCGCCGAATTTTGCACCTACGCAACGACCAAAAGAAAATTGGATAAAACAAAACAGCAGTGATATTGCAGCTAACAATATCATAATCACTTCATTACCTTCGCCTTGCAGATAAATAAAGTCGATAGTTTGCCCTATGGTAATTGTCAAAGCGATAGCCCACAGATAAAAAGACACGCCTTGAATTTTTATCAATTTTGCGTTAAAAGAAGGCATAAAACGCTGGAGCAAAGCAGCTATTATAAGTGGTAAAACCAAGACAGGAGCTATTCTGTATAATATCATTCCAAAAGATTGGACAAAAGACATTTCCGGATTATGTCCTACGAGAGTAAAATAAGCCGGAGCAGCTACAGCCACGACTATGTTGTCGATGAGTGTAAAACTTGTTATAGTTTCGCGGTTTGCGCCGAGCATACAAGCGACTACGACCACAGAAGCAGCCACAGGGCAGATAACGCCGATTAACACACCTTCCGCCAATATTTCGTTAAGAGGAGATAATAAAAGATAAGAGACTGCGCTTACCACAATTTGGAAAGCCACAAGGATAATATCCATCTTACTTATCTTTAATTTTTTAAAATTTAAAGATGTAAAGTTGAAGAATATCATAAAGAACAGCAAAAAAGGCAGAATACATTTAAGCATAGCGATATGCTTATGAAAAAGGATGCCTATCAATATGGCTATTGGCAATATGAAACTTCTATATTTGTGCATTAGTATCGTTTAATGTTTAGTATTTTATCGTTTAATCGTTTAATGTTTAATCGTTTAATGTTTAATCGTTTAATGTTTAATGTCTAATGTCTAATACAATTATTGAGACCAATCACAAATTTAACAAAACTAAAAAAAATACTCCGCTTTCATCCGTACAATCC
>JALNXP010000231.1 GCA_023230285.1 Bacteroidales bacterium
TTAATATCAATCCACCGTATTGACTGTTGAACTTGACAGCCGCTAATTTCAGCTGTTCAGAAACAGATTTAGTATAAATATTTACTGTGATATCTTTTGCTTTATTACCAAGCATTGTCAGCACGCTGTCGTCTATATAATTGTCTATCAGTACGATGGAGCGTTGGGCTGATTTTATAATATTCTGTACAAATTCAAAAGCATCAAAGATTTGACCATCGTAAAACAGTCCTTCGCGAGGAGGAAGTGAAGTGCGAATAAAAAAGTCGATTCTCTCATCGTGTTCCGTCACTTTTTGTTCCAACCGCTCAATACGGTTGTTTATGGAGTAGCCGCGAAGTAAATACTCTTTCAGCACTTTATTAGCCCATTGACGGAATTGAATACCACGTTTGGAATTTACTCGAAACCCAACAGAAATAATCATATCCAAATTGTAAAAATCAATGCTACGAACAACTTGGCGATCACCTTCTTTACGAACTACTCTAATTTTTTGAGTAGTTGAATCCACTGATAATTCTTCAACTTTATAAACATTCTTAATGTGATAAGTAATATTATTTTCTGCAACATCAAACAACTGTGCAATCTGTGCCTGTGTGAGCCACACGGTCTCATTCTCCACACGAACTTCGAGATTTACAGAGTTATCCGGCTGATATAAAATGATTTCGTCTTTTCCCATTTCGGTCTTTATTATTTTACTATATCTATTTATTATCTCAATTTTGACTTAAATGCACTGCATTTTCAGCTGTTTTTAAGATTTTTTTAATTTTATTGGCGATGTAAGTTCCGGCAGAACAAAATTTTATTTTCACGTCAGTCGCTTTTTGATGTCGGCAATATTACTTTTATCAAGTTTTGAAAAAGCAAACCACTTTTTGCCCAAGTCTTTAAGCGATGCACCGATAAGATAAATTTCCTTATCATCAATAATAAGAAACCTGTCGTGACTGAAAGAAAATTCTTTTAATATCAATCCACCGTATTGACTGTTGAACTTGACAGCCGCTAATTTCAGCTGTTCAGAAACAGATTTAGTATAAATATTTACTGTGATATCTTTTGCTTTATTGCCAAGCATTGTCAGCACGCTGTCGTCTATATAATTGTCTATCAGCACAATGGAGCGTTGAGCTGATTTTATAATATTCTGTACAAATTCAAAAGCATCAAAGATTTGACCATCGTAAAACAGTCCTTCGCGAGGAGGAAGTGAAGTCTTAACTACCAAGTCGAACTCCTGAGTTTTTTGTTTCAAATAATAAACATCGTCTTCTATTCGCTCAAAACGCTGATTAATAGCATAACCTTTCATAATGTAGCCTTTGAGTACCTTGTTTGCCCAGATACGAAATTGCGTGCCTCTATGACTTTTTACACGATAACCGACAGATATAATAACATCAAGATTATAATATTCAACAATACGATTAACGGTTCGCATACCTTCCTGCCGAACTGTCAAGTATTCCTTGATAGTTGCTTCTTTATATAGTTCACCTTCTTTATATATGTTACTGATATGCAAACTAATATTCTGTTTAGTCGTTTGAAATAAATCAACCATCTGTGCTTGTGTGAGCCACACGGTCTCATTCTCCACACGTACTTCGAGCTTTACGGAGTTATCCGGCTGATATAAAATGATTTCGTCTTTTCCCATTTCGGTCTTTATTATTTTACTATATCTATTTATTATCTCAATTTCGACTTAAATGCACTGCATTTTCAGCAGCTTTTAAGATTTTTTTTAATTTTATTGGCGATGTAAGTTCCGGCAGAACAAAATTTTATTTTCATGTCAGTCGCTTTTTGATGTCGGCAATATTACTTTTATCAAGTTTTGAAAAAGCAAACCACTTTTTGCCCAAATCTTTAAGCGATGCACCGATAAGATAAATTTCCTTATCATCAATAATAAGAAACCTGTCGTGACTGAAAGAAAATTCTTTTAATATCAATCCACCGTATTGACTGTTGAACTTGACAGCCGCTAATTTCAGCTGTTCAGAAACAGATTTAGTATAAATATTTACTGTGATATCTTTTGCTTTATTGCCAAGCATTGTCAGCACGCTGTCGTCTATATAATTGTCTATCAGCACAATGGAGCGTTGAGCTGATTTTATAATATTCTGTACAAATTCAAAAGCATCAAAGATTTGACCATCGTAAAACAGTCCTTCGCGAGGAGGAAGTGAAGTCTTAACTACCAAGTCGAACTCCTGAGTTTTTTGTTTCAAATAATAAACATCGTCTTCTATTCGCTCAAAACGCTGATTAATAGCATAACCTTTCATAATGTAGCCTTTGAGTACCTTGTTTGCCCAGATACGAAATTGCGTTGCGTTAATTGAATTTACGCGGTATCCAACAGACAAAATTGCATCCAAACTATATATTTTTGTCTGATATTTTTTGCCATCAGCAGCAGTTAGTTCCAAAATGGAACTAACTAAATTTTCTGTCAACTCGCCGACTGCAAATATGTTTCTCAAGTGCTTGGTTATTGCTTGACGCTGTGTGCCGAATAAAGCGGCAATCTGTGCTTGTGTGAGCCACACGGTCTCATTCTCCACGCGAACTTCGAGCTTTACGGAGTTATCCGGCTGATATAAGTTGTTTGATAAGTTGTTAAAATGTTTTGACGCAAAAACGTTAATATAACACAAATTCAATGTTAATTTGTTGAGACATTTTCCTCTTTTATAGGATAAAGCAATATCATACATGTTTAACTAAATTTTTATATTATGGACAACTTATACCACTATCATGAAGAAATTTGTTTAATTTCAAACTTGTTGAACGAAAAAGCCAACAAGCAACATTTAAAATCGAATGTTTTTGAATCAATAAAAAAATTTGTCATAAATAATAA
Source organism: Bacteroidales bacterium (assembly GCA_023230285.1). Lineage (GTDB taxonomy): Bacteria > Bacteroidota > Bacteroidia > Bacteroidales > BM520 > RGIG7150. Next base: position 2,891 of record JALNXP010000231.1, read on the forward strand.
TGGCACTATTGATGATGCAGAAGATGTATTTCAGGATTCTTTAGTTATTTTATATACAAAATTAAAAGTTTATCAAACCACATACAGTTCGATGTCGGCTGTATTATATGGTATAGCAAGGAATGTATGGAAACAGAAGTTATATAATCAACAAAAATCATATCAAATTCAAAATGTAAATCTAACGATAACACAAGATGCTGAAGAAGAATATATAAAGAATGAAAAAATAGAACTTTTAATGTGGAAGTTATTTTATAAATGTGTCAACAAAATCGGGGGAGACTGCTTAGAAGTTCTCATGTCAAAAGATAAAGAAACAAGGCGTAAACGCTACACTTATAAAAAAATGGTATCGCAAATGGTGAAAAAAGAACCTGAGTATAAAATATTATTAAGTCTTCTCGAATAATTTCTAATTTTGTCAATGTGGTGTATCCGGCTCATCACGACTATCTTGTATTGATCTGAAATAGTCACGTGTGGTTTCGAACAATTGTTCAATCAATGAAAACAGCATTAAGATTCTCCATGTTAGATAAACATATCAGCTCATTGATAGTAGCATAATCGCGGATATTACCTTTGAAGTCGGGATTGGCATCACGCCATTGCTTTGCGGTCTTGCCAAACATTGCAACATTGAGAACATCGGCTTCGTCAGCATAGATATATGATATTTGCTGCGGCGTAAGTTCCGGCGGCACAAGATTTTGCTTGATGGCATCGGTATGGATATGATAGTTGATTTTTGAAAGTTCACGCTTAGCAGACCAGCCAAGTTGCTTTTGCTCTTCTTCTTTTAAGCGTTGAAATTCTTTTACAATATAAATTTTAAATTCAGGACTAATCCACATAGCAAATTCAAAAGCGATGTCTTTATGTGCATAAGTTCCTCCATATCTACCTGTTTTTGCTTGTATACTGATGGCATTTGTCCGTTCAACAAATTCCTTGACACTGATTTTGAAGCTGTTTAATCCTGCACAACTTTTAATTATGGCGAATTCGCCATAATTAAAATCAGAATTATATATTTTTTCCCAAATACCTAAATACTCCATTGTATTGCGATTACGCAGCCAATCAGTAACAAAAAAACCTCCATCTTTTGCTTTTATCATATCCGTGAGACAAATATAGTCTTCGTCACCTATCTTAATAATTGTAACTTCCGTTTGCTTTACTTTTATTTTTGCCATCTTCTTTATTATTTCGTGTCACGTTTTGTAAATGTATAATCTGTTTTCT
>JALNXP010000232.1 GCA_023230285.1 Bacteroidales bacterium
GCAAATATACTAAATTAGATGTTAACGTGGGTGTCACCAACGTTTATAATAGAGCAAATATCTTCTATATCGACAGAGTAACAGCCGAAAGAGCCGACCAACTGCCTATAATGCCGAGTCTCGGTCTTAATTTCTCTTTCTAAATCTTTAATTTGATGATGAACGGTTACGGATTAGTCATTCAATCTACAGGTAGCTGGTATATCGTTGAAACTAAAACCGGCAGCTTGGTGAAATGTAAGATAAAAGGTAAATTCAAAATTGCCGGAATAAGAACTACTAATCCTGTCGCCGCTGGCGACAAAGTGCATTTTCAATATATCGAAAATGATGAAACAGGACTTATCTATAAAATCGATGAACGCGAAAATTATATCATCCGCAAAGCTACCCGCTTGTCAAAAGAAGCTCATATCATAGCTTCCAATCTCGACCAATGCGTAATCATAGCAAGTATTAAACAGCCGGCTACTCCTACCGGCTTCATCGACAGATTGCTTACAACCGCCGAGGCTTATCACATACCTTCAGTTATTGTTTTCAACAAAATCGATTTGTATGATGAAGATGATAAAAAACGCTTGAACGAGCTGACAAAGATTTATGAAAATGCAGATTATAAGGTCTTACATACTTCGGTAGTCGACAATATCGGAATAAATAAACTAAAGGATTTGCTGAAAGATAAGATTACTCTTTTCTCAGGCAATTCCGGAGTCGGGAAGTCGGCTATTATAAATGCTATTGAGCCGGAGTTGCACCTTAAGACAGGCGAAATTTCGTATTGTCACGAGAAAGGTAAACATACTACAACTTTTGCTTCTATGCACAAGCTGACTTTCGGAGGCTATATTATTGATACGCCGGGTATTAAAGAGTTCGGACTTACCGGCTTCGACAGACATGAGGTCGCCGAAAGATTTCCTGAAATCAGAAAATATCAGCAGAATTGTAAATTCAATAATTGTACTCATACCAACGAGCCGGATTGTGCCGTAAAACGCTCTCTTGCCGAAGGTAAAATCAGTGCGGAGAGATACAAAAACTACCTCAGCATACTTTCCGATGATTATTTTAATGAAACTAACTATAATTAAAGATGATAGTCGTAATACAAAGAGTATCTGAAGCCAAAGTTACAATTGATAATGTCGTGAATGGCGAAATCGGCTGCGGCTTGATGCTACTTGCAGGCTTCGAAGCTGCCGACACAATGGAAGACTTGCAGTGGACAGCCGGCAAGATAGTGAGAATGAGAATATTTCCAGATGAAAACAACGTGATGAACAAGTCGATACTCGATGTTGGCGGCGACATTCTGCTCGTCAGTCAGTTTACTCTGCAGGCATCTACAAAAAAAGGAAACCGTCCGTCTTATATCAACGCTGCACCACCGGAAATCGCAATACCGCTGTATGAACAGTTTATCAATGAGTTAGAACTGCTGCTGAATAAAAAGATACAAACAGGCATCTTCGGTGCCGACATGCAAGTACAACTTATTAATGACGGACCGGTGACTATTATAATGGACTCTAAAAATAAAAAATAACAGTTATGGATTATATTTCAATTTTATTATTATCTGTCGGATTAGCTATGGACGCTTTTGCGGTATCTGTGTGTAAAGGATTGTGTATGAAGAAGATAAACTATTCTCATACGCTGGTTATAGCTCTTTTTTTCGGCGGCTTTCAGGCTTTGATGCCGCTAATCGGCTGGTTTCTCGGAATGCGCTTCGAAAAATATATCACCACCTTCGACCATTGGATAGCATTCATATTACTCGCTTTTATCGGCGGTAAAATGATTTATGAAGCTCTGACAAATAAAGAAGAACAAAATGTAACATGCAGTAATCGTCTTAATATAAAGGAGTTATTTGTCTTGTCCATTGCCACGAGCATTGATGCGCTTGCAGTAGGCATTACGCTCGCCTTCCTTCCCAATACAAATATATGGTTTTCAATAGCAACTATCGGCGTTGTTACATTCATTCTATCCGTTGCAGGCGTTTTTATAGGCAATAAATTTGGCAGCAAATACAAATCCTTCGCCGAATTACTCGGCGGCATTATCTTAGTTGCTATTGGCTGTAAAATTCTGATAGAGCATCTGTTTTTTTAACGACATATAAAAATTTATATCGAATGTCGGTGTAGTTAATACAGCGCATCGGCTCGTCCAGAAGCGAATATTGGAAAATAGTGGGATAACTTAATAAGTAATCCCACTATTTAGCCTGTATGTAGTGAGACTTTTCCGATAATCTATAACGGCATCATTGTAAGCATCATAACTCTGCTGCAATAAAGACTGCGCTTCAAGAAGCTCTGCGATTGTGCTCATGCCGGCATCATAATAATCTTTGACATATTTATAATTATCTTTAGCCTGTTCAACAGCTTCAGCAGAATATTCTACTTGCTGATAAAGTTCTGTAAGCTCGTTCCACATCTGTATCATCTGCAGTTTAAGCAGTTGGTTGGCATTATCACGCGTGTTTGCGGCTATCTGTGTCTGTATTTTTTGCTTTTTGATATTATAATGACCTTCCCACCAGCCTGATATAGGCACAGAAATAGTAGCAAACACAAGAGCGTTGTTGGCATTCTTATCCAATAAGTTGTTATAAGTATAAGCAGCACCAATGCCGACCTGCGGCAGATACTCTCCTCTTGTCATTTTTTCTTTGAAACGCTCAACATCTACGCTGATATTCAGTAATTTAGCCTCATCACGATTTTCAACTGCCATATCAAAATTTACTGCGTACTGCCACGGATTATCTATAGAATCATTGGTCTCTGCTATGGTAAGGTTTTCATCATAATCTAATCCAATTTGCTGACACAAAGCCATTTTAGCTAAGACAATGCCGTTTCTCAACTTTAGCTCATTAGAGCGAAGTTCATTTTGCTTGATTTTCACCTTTAGCAGGTCGTTTTTAGTAGTCAATCCGGCTTCACAAGCACCGGCAACATCTTTATATAAAGTATCTAACAAAGTGGTAAAAGCATTGACGGTTTTATATTTTTCCTGTAATGAAACTACAAGCCAGAAAGCATCTTCCGTTTTAGCTATCACATCTTTTTCGGTAAGGTCGCTTTTAAGTTGCATAGCATCAATTCCAAGATTTGCAAGTTTATTTCCGTTAACAATTCTTCCGCCTGCATATACAGGTTGAACTGCCATAACACTTACGTAAATACCATCATCAACCATCTTCATATTAAGGTCTATGTTGCTAAGATATGGACCATAAGTGTTGTATAAAGTTTGCAAAACATCATTTACATTAGCATCAGAAGAAGATACTTTCAACTCAACATCTTTCATATCCACATCAACAAAAGGATTTACAGATTTAAAAGCTCCGGAAGTAGCACTTATAGAAGGATAAAATTTTGTGTATGCAGCTTTTTTTGTCATGATTTCAGCATCAATATCTAATTCTGCGTTTTTAATTGCAGCATTATTTTGCAACGCAAAGTTGATACATTGCTGTAAACTAAGTAGGCTGCTGTCGGCTTTATAATTTGTAGTATCAACAACTTCAGTATCTTGTGCAATCATAATTGATGAAGATAGACAAAGCATCAGAACAGCAAAAATAAAATTCGGCTGGTACTTATTATATATAAATAAGGTATGATTATTTTTAATGTGACGTAAATTCGATATATTCATATCAATAAATATTAATTTTTAGTAAATTTCCAGTAAGCCACAGGTAACACAGTAACAATCAATAATAATGAAAATACTGTTCCGAAGCATATCACTACGGCGAGTGGCATCCACAGAGTACTTTGGCTTATTATCATAGGCACCACGCCAACAGCTGTGGTTGTAGAAGTCAGGAATATAGGTCGCATTCTGCGTTTAGCGGCTTCGAGAGCGGCATCATGAGAAGAAAGATGCTTGTCGTTTTTCAGATATTCGGCATACTCATACATGATAATTGCATTACGTGCGATAATACCGACAAGGCTGACTATGCCGAGTATTGCCGTAAAGCTGAAATTCAGTCCGAATATTTTCAATCCTACTAAAGCGCCGAACAGACAAAGTATTGTAGACGCAAGTGATAAGATAGAGATGCTTATTTTTTTGAAGCTGAACACCAA
>JALNXP010000233.1 GCA_023230285.1 Bacteroidales bacterium
CGGATTGTAGCCGGATTCCGATTGCAGTACAAAAACCCTGTCGCTGTCGGGCAAAGTTTTGTTGTAAGTGAAATCGTAATGTACCTGAACAAGAATCAGGTAAGCGGTGGCAAATGCTACTGCCAAACCTATGATGTTCAGCAGTGAGGAAACGGAAAAACGTTTCAGGGTTGTCAGGAAATTTCTTAATTGATGCATGATATTCTATTATTATATTTTTTATTTTATTGATTTTCGATTGTCTGTTGTAGTGACGTGGTGTGCCACGTCTCTACGGATTACATTGATTATATTTGTTGGTATCCAGACGACCACAAGGGTCGCCCTTACGGTTATTCTTTTTTGATGGTTACGGCGGGGTTTGCGTTAGCAGCGCGCCAGCTTTGTATGGTCACTGTTGCCATGGTGACAAGGGCTACGATTACGAAAGCCACGATGAAGACCCACCAGTGCAGCGGTGTTTTGTATGCAAAGTTTTCCAGCCATTTTTTGAGGACAAAATATGAAATCGGTAGTGCTATCACAAAACAGATGGTCACTGTTCTCAGATAATTGTTACTGAACAGTTTCAATATCTCGCCGGTTGTAGAGCCGAAGACTTTACGAACGCCAATTTCTTTGCGGCGATATTCGCTGTCGAACATCACAAGTCCTAAAACACCCATCAGCGATAAAACGACAGCCAAAATTCCGAATAATATCACCATGCTGCGTAGGTTCGCCTCTTGCTGATACAGATGATTGATGATGTCGTCAAAAAATTCTATTTCAGCAGGATATAAAGGGTCTATGTCGGCGAGTGTCTTACGAATATGGCGCATGGCGTCGTCAACATTGGTTCCGGCTTTCAGGCGTATATACGAAACAGGCAAATTCCACATTTTATTAGATGAATAAAATGCGATATTGTTTTCACCCTGACGAAGTGAAGTAATTTTCAACTCATCAGTAAAGCCAATGATATTTCCCGGATATTCGCCATAATAGTTAAATTGTCCCAATTCAAATCCGATATTATTTTTTGCAGCTGAATTGAAGATAAATGACGGCGTGTTGCTTTCACCGTCAGCAGGCAGAAAATTTCGTCCTTCAATGACATGAATGCCCATAGTCGGCAAAAAATTGTATGAAACATCTATCATGAAATATGAGTAGTCCTCGCCTTCATAATTTAAGCTGTATGTAGAGTAATTATCTAACGAAGCGAGTTTCTGCGAAGCAAAAGCAACATCTTCGATACCTGAGTAAGTTTTTAATTCTTCTGCATACGTCTTGCCTTGTTGTGATGCTGTCTTCCTGTTGAGTTCTACAACTAATATTTGATCTTTGTCGAAGCCCAAAGAATACTGTCGCATATAGCGGTTCTGAATTTGAACAAAGATAGCCACGATGATGATTGCTATGGAGACGACAAACTGAAATCCTACTAAAAAGGCACGGAAGCGGCGACCTTTCGGCGACAGCCCGAAGTTGCCTTTGAGTACCAGTGCCGGTGGAAACGAAGTGATATATCTCGAAGGATAAAGACTTGCAATGACACCTGTAAATAATGCAATAATTCCTGTAAGAATGATAATACCCCAATTCTGTGACACCCTTAAATCGGCATCAATAAACGGAAGTATTGAAGAATCGCTTATCATGTAAACTATCAGTATTGCAATCAGCCATGAGATAGCGCAAATAATCATGGCTTCTACAATCAGTGAGATTCTTATTGCCGTATCAGTCGCACCGAAAACCTTTTGCGTGTTGATGCTCTTTATCCTCACCGGTGTAAGCGAAGTGCTGAAATTGGTATAGTTGATGCCGGCGATAATCAAGATTAACAGCGCAAGTCCAATTAACAGAGCTGAAAATTCTGCATTTCCGCTTTTAGCAACCATACTTTCGTGAGACTCATCATGATAATATATGTCTGTCAGTGGCATCAGCCTTATCTTCTCATTCGGACGGTCTATGTTGTTGAAGTCGAAATGGGAATTGAAGTTATCTGTGACATCGGCTGCGGATTTGGCATCATCTAAAAGAAGATAACAGATAAAATTACTACGGCTAAAATCAGTTTTGTCGCTCTCATCGATAGCCGTATAGATGGAATTTCCTAATTGCGTATTATCCGGAAAATCGCGATAAACAGCACCTACAACCAAATTCGTTAGGAGACCGGTAGTGTCGTTACAGTTTTTTGTCCAAATACATTCTTTCAAGTGCAGAAACTTACCTATTGCCGATTCGTCGCCGAACATTTTTACAGCCATACTCTCAGGTATGATAACCTTTTCAGGGTATCGCAGACAATTTACATCACCTTCTATTATCGGGAAGTCGAAAACTTTTATCATATCCGGGTGACAGGTAACAACATTCTCGATAAAACCGGCTTTTTCATTGCCTTTATCGACAGTGAAATAGATGTCGCCGATAACTTTATTGACTATAGTCCCCGCTTCTATATGAGGCGAAGATGTGATGACTTCTTCCACGAAGCCTCTTGGCAGGATAGTCGAGAAGACTCCTGTCGTCTCGGTCAGATTGACACGGAACACTCGGTCTGCCGTAGGATGACAGCGGTCGAAGGTGCGCTCGTAGTTCACCTGCGACATGATAATGATAAACGCTGCAAAGGCTGCCGACAGCCCTAAGATATTCAGGATGCCCGCCATTTTATAGCGGCGCAGGATGCTGAGAAGATTACGGATTATTGTTTTCATTCGGTTATTTTTTTCGTTGCCGATTGTAGAGACGATGTGTACATCGTCTCTACGGATTTTGTTGATTATATTTGTTGGTGTCCGGACGACCACAAGGGTCGCCCTTACGGTTATTCTTTTTTAATGGTTACTACAGGGTTGGCGTTGGCGGCGCACACACTTTGCCAATAGACCGACAGATACGATATTATCATCACGAAAAGACCTGCGAGGACAAAGATCCACCAGTACAGGTTGATGCGGTAGATATAGCCTTTCAGCCATGACGACATCAGATAATAACCAATCGGTATGGCTACGATGAAAGCAACAGCCACGTAACGCATAAATGTTTTTATTAATTTATTCAATATCCCCTGTTTTGTTGAGCCGAAGACTTTGCGGATGGCGATGTCTTTCTCCTGCTGACGGACATAATATGTACTCATGGCTAAAAGTCCTAAGGTAGAGATAAGTATTGCTAACAGCGTGAATGTGTTGACTATCGCAAGCAGTTGTCTCTCTTTCACATATTCGTCTTCAATTAAATCTTCGTAATACTCTCCACTGAAGATGCCATCGGGATTTGCTTTGTTGTAGGCTGCTGTAATCTCATTGATGGCTTCCTGCTTGTCGCCGGTAGTTTTAATGATGGTGTTCCATGGATAACTTTTTTCTAAATTATATGTGCCTGTATTTATTATCCAGCCGGCAGAATTTTCACGTAAGGCTCCAAAAATCTTAAAGTCGGAATAAACACCTGCAATAGTAAATGTACGCGCATTTTCAGTATTAGGATTCATCGTAAAATTAGGCGTATATTCTGTAATTTCCAACTCTTTCAAGGCATATTCATTAATATAGACGTTGTTTTTTGCTCGTGGGTCTGCCAAATGATTGTCTTTCTTAATTTTAAATCCGAAAATATTAAAATATGCCGAATCACCTTTTATGATTTGGAATGAGACATAACGACCGTTATCATATTGCATGGTGTTGTTGTTGCCGCCGTCTAAAGGTGTACCATTACCAAGTCCTACAGCCTGAACACAAGGCAGCTGTTTCAATTCATCCCTGAAGATGGCAATCTGATTTTTATTCTGATAAGTAAAACAATCAGTGTTATTAACCACTAATATATTGTCGGTATTATAATTCAATGGCATGTTAATCATGTGTCTTACTTGAAGAAAGATTGTCAGTGCTGCGATGAGCATACCGATAGTGATGATATTCTGCAAGGTGATGAACAACTTACTGTAAACCATTTTTGTCTTGGTACGGAAACTCCCTTTCATGACATCTATCGGTTTGAACTTTGATATTGTAAGAGCGGGGATGATGCCCGATAGCAATCCAAGAACCAATACACCTGCGACACATAATGAGAAGAATGACGGTGTCATGGCTTCCATGACAGTG
>JALNXP010000234.1 GCA_023230285.1 Bacteroidales bacterium
CCAAGGCTGACCGGTCTTTGGACACACCTTGAACGTCAGCGTGGCGGTATTGGAATGCGCGGTCCCGGTGAAACCGAAATAGAAACCGACAGACGTATTCTGAGAAATAAAATCTCGCAATGTAAAGAAGAACTTCAGAAAATAGACATGCAAAAGTCTATACAAAGAGGAAATAGGGGAGGAATGAAACGTGTTGCTTTGGTAGGCTATACTAATGTCGGCAAATCTACTATTTTGAATTTACTTGCCGGTACGCAGGTACTCGCCGAAAATAAACTTTTTGCAACCTTAGATACTACTGTCAGAAAAATTGTATTTGACAACAAACCTTTTTTGATTTCTGACACTGTCGGTTTTATCAGAAAACTCCCGACTTCGTTGTTAGAATCTTTTAAATCTACGCTCGATGAGGTTAGAGAAGCTGACTTGTTGCTGCATGTCGTTGACATTTCTCATCATAATTATGAACAACAAATAGAAATTGTAAGACAAACATTGTCAGATATCAAAGCTGCCGATAAACCTGTTATCTACGTTTTTAATAAAATAGATGCTTATAGAAGCAATTATGAATCTGTAAATGAACAAGATAACAATGATGGAGTTGAAACGGAAACAACGGCATTTCCTTCGTTAGAAGAATTAAAAAAATTATGGATAGCAAAGCAAAATACTCCATGCGTATTTATTTCAGCTGAGACAAAAGAAAATATCAACGAACTTAAATCGTTAGTAGCAAATAATTTGAATTATCAACGATGATTTTCGTTCATGATGCAAGAATACCGCAGCAGGCGATTATTTCAATAAAAAAATTTGGTGTCAATCTGCCTTTTATTACTCAGCAGCTTACATTTGACGAACTTTCCGGTCATCCGGATATTTTTATTTGTCAGAGTGATGATGTGTTAATAGTAGCTCCAAATGTTCCGGATAGCTATATCGACTTTTTTGAACAAAAAGATATAAAATATTGCTTTGGATATAAAAATGTGGGCAAAGAAAAAGTTAATTCTTCGGCATATAATGCAGTAGTGACAAAAAAATATGTTTTTCACAATAAAAACATCACAGATAAAAAAATATTGGAATTAAATGCCGATAAAGAGTATATACATGTAAATCAGGCATATACAAGGTGTTCGCTTTTTCCGTTGCCAAATAATAATTTTATAACTTCCGATAAGGGGATAGCGAAGACATTAGAGAAAATGGGATTGGGATATTTTTTACTTTCGGCAGACGACATTATGCTTCCGGGTTATAGAAACGGCTGTGCCGGTGGCTGTTTTGGATATGCAGAAAATAAAATTTACATGACAGGCGATATTGCGCATCATTCAGAAGGCAAAGCGTTAAAAGAGTTCATTGAAAATTGTGGCTGTGAATTAATAGAGCTTTATGCCGGCAAATTATTTGATGGTGGTAGTTTGATTATTATATAATCAACTGATATTAAGCGTTTTAAAAACAGATTCCTTGTAGGAATCACCGATGGGAAATTGTTTATCGCCGATAGCTATTTTAGCTTTTTCTATACAATTGATTTTAGTTTTGTTTATTATGAAAGACCGATGTATACGCAGGCAAATATCGGCAGGGAGTATTTCTTCGAGATATTTCATCGTCATAAGAGAGACTATTGGCGAAGGTAAATCTTCTGTATAGAATTTAACATAATCTTTTAGTCCTTCTACATACAACAATTTGGATAAAAGAATTGGTACTATTTTATGATTACTTTTAATATAGATGGTAGAGATGTCATTATTTTCTTTAGTTTTTTCAAGTAGTTCAAACCATTGCAGAGCTTTATTTGCGGCTTTTAGGAAGTCGGGGTAGGAGATAGGTTTAAGCAGATAATCCATAGCATTTACGCTGTAACTATCTATAGCATAATCTTGGAATGCAGTTGTGAATATTATTTTACATTCTGTGTTTAGTTTCAGCTGTTTAGCGAAGTCCAAACCGGAAAGCTCCGGCATTTGAATATCAAGGAATAGGAGCTGTATATCATAGAAAGGAAGGTTATTCATTACGGTTACGGCATTGTTGTAACTTTTCTGAAGTTTTAAGAAGGGGGTTTTCTCGATATATTTTTCTATTAGTTTAAGCGCAAGAGGCTCATCATCAATAGCTATACAGTTTAAAATCATATTTTATGTGTATTAGTATTAATAATCAGGATAGAATGATAGACGTTATTTTCCATATATTTTTGCCATGAATAATTGTCGTTGTAGAGTATGTCAAGGTGTTTTTGCACTTGTTTAAGTCCGATGCCGGAGCCGCTTTTGTCGGATGAATTTTTAGGGAAGTTGCTATTCGATGTATCGCAAACAATTTGACTATCGGCAGTTTGTCTAATGTTGATATTTATAAAACACGGTTTATCCGGTGATACACCGTGTTTAAAAGCATTTTCGATGAGAGAAATAAACAATAAAGGAGCAATTTTAATATCAGAATTGTCATCAACAGTTATATTTACATTGACTTTTACGTTATCATTGAGACGAATTTTCATGAGTTCTATATAATTGCCAATAAAATCAATTTCTTTTGATATTGGTACAAACTCGTTATTATCATTGTATAGCATATATCGGAGCATTTTACTTAAATCCAATACAGATTGCTGAGCTTTTGACGTGTCAATAGAAATCAGGGCATAAATGTTATTGAGAGTATTCAGTAAAAAATGGGGATTTATTTTATTTTGTAGATTTAGCAATTCTGCTTCGGCTTTGCATTTTTCTGCTTCTTGTAGGGTTTTTTGTGCATCTAACAAACGTTTACGCATTTTAGTAAAGACGCTCATTGCGATAGTTACTATAATAGTTATGCAATCGCGGATTAGCATAGTAGCTTTTGGTGGAAATATCACTTTACCTTTTGGCGGGCGGATTATGTCTTCGCTTAAAGGTGTGTATTCCAAGAAAAAATATTCTTTCCAATTATATTGTAACACGCATAAAGCGGTAGTTAACAATATATTAAAGATGACAAATAGGAAATTCTTTTTATTGAAGAAAAATTTTGGAATTAAGTATAAATAATTGATATAGAATACAGTGCATAAAGAAAGAGGGAATATCAGATGATGCAGGAAAGAATACCAATTTATAGTGTTGTCGGGGTTTCTTTCGAGGAAAAACAGAGGCAGGCTAAACATCACCAGCCAGCCGATGATGTGGACTGCTAAATAGAAGTCGCGGTTTTTAAGGGGTTTCATTTATAAAGAAAATATCTTTGTCATGAGTTGCCATTTTTCTGAAGAAGCAGCTGTCGGGTCTGCCTGTTGGAATTTAGCCATATATTTTTCCCATTCTGCTTGTCGCGGTAACTTAGCCAAGCGGGCGTTATCTTTTTCCCAGTCGAAGTCATCAGCGGTGTCGGTAATCATAAACAGCAGATTATCTTTGATATATATTTGCATATCCAAGATACCTACTTCTCTGATGCCGGCTTTAATTTCGGGCCACACGTGGGCGTGTTCGTTTACATATTGTTCGATAAGATCTTTATTATCGTATAATTTTAGGGTTTGGCAAAAACGTTTCATAATAGTTTGATTTATAATTGATTTAGCAAAAGTAAAAGATTATATTAAGGTCTGCGGATATGTATTTTGATAGCATTTTCCACAGGTATTTCGCTTATCAGCACTAAGTAGCCACCGCCGCCGGCGCCGCACAATTTCCATCCCAAAGCTTTGTCTTTATATTGTTCCAAGCATGTTAGCACTTCATCGGAAACCATGTTAGGGAACATTTTGATTTGAGCATTAAAGCTATCTACAGAAGCCTTTCCCCATGCAACAGCATCTTTGTTTATAATAGCGTTCCAGCAATTATCTGCTGCCACGCTTAAATCGTGAGCGTTAGCTTTATTGATGTTGGTATTTGCCAAAACGTCAAACTCTTGATTACGTGGAAAAAGCTGAATCAGATATAAACGTTGTTCGATGAAATCCAAGATGCCGTCGTTGAGGACGGATTCTATATGAAATGGCCAGTACTCGTTATCATATTGCAGTTTATTCAATCCGGGGAATACGATGCCGATAGCGTCTTGGCTGCCGCTGATCAATT
>JALNXP010000235.1 GCA_023230285.1 Bacteroidales bacterium
CAAATACGAAGAATCTGGTGGACCTGGGATAAAGGAATGTATCTCTCTTATCAGCACCTATAGCCATAATCCAATTGTTGATTTGAAGCCACTTCTGAAAGAGATAACTGATGATTCATTTAAATGCCTAGCAGCATTGAAAACCACTTGAAAGGCACAATAATTCTGGGGTTGCCTTGGAAAGGATTCTGCTCTTTTTCTTGTTTTATTAAGCATGAAATGCCGAGTGAAAAGGATTTAGATAACAGACCTTAAACATCTATAGATCTTTAGTCTTCCACATAGGAATGACTCATTATATAAAACTCATCCTGGCTTGGCTGATACTTCTTTTCCATCGGCTCTAATGTATCATCATATTCCTGTGCTGCTTTTTCCGTGATTGCCATGACAGGGCTGTCAAAATAAACCCATTTATGTCCCTTAAGCGCTCCTGGAATAAGCTCCTTGACCATCATTGCCGCAGGATACTTCCCATTCTCAAGGCTCACATTATACTTCTTGCAGCTTTTGAAGCCACAGCTTACATAGTTGACTGGGCTTCCAAAAATGACAACCACATCATATCCCAATTCCACTGCACGCTTGAAAGAATGTTCTATAAGCCTTTTCCCATAACCTTTTCTCTGATGACAAGGCTGGATGCAGACTGGCCCAAAGGTCAGGATCTTTTTCTCCTTTCCCTCCTCATCTATCAGCCTGGCTCTTGTATACATGATGTTTCCAATAACCTTATCCTTCAACTCGACGACAAAATCCAGTTCAGGGATAAAGTCCTCGTGCTTGCGCATGATGTGAACCAAATAATGCTCTCCGCATCCTGGAAAATAGAGATTGTAGAAGGCTTCCCTTGTGATTCTTTCTACTGTTTCATAATCTGCCATTTCTTCGTTTCTGATGATGATCTTATTTTCCATTAATTATTCCTTTGATAATATAAACATGTACGATTTCAAAAAAGCTTATATTAACTGCTTGAAATTATTATACAGCAGGAGCATTGGAGCCTGCAATTACCATGGTCACATTCATAAAGGATTGGCTTCCTGCAATGCTATATTTGAGAGCATATGTGGTCATATCGTAAACTAATACCGCGAGTACTGGCAGGCTCACGGGTGAGAGGCGTATTTATAAAGTCTTAGTAGGTTTGAACAAATAGACTGACAGATTTCAATTAGAGCGATAAGTATAAATTGAAAGTTGTGGAGCAAGAATATATAACTAGAGTGAGGTGGGAAAGCAATGATTGTAAAAGTTGATGACTCAACCATGCTTTCAGCTGCACAGATTCATTCTGAAGCATGGAAAGAATCGCATAGGGCTTTTTGCAGTGAAAAGTTTGTAGAGCAGCATACAATAGAAAATCAGGAAAAATACCTGCATAAGGAAATAAGTGAAGGGAAAGACCTTTATATCCTCATTGAGCAAAAGCCAGTTGGAATTGTCTCAATTAAGGATGACCTTATTGAAAACCTGTATGTTCTGCCCTCAGAGCAGCATAAAGGGTACGGGACACAGCTGCTTATATTTGCAATACAGCAATGCAATGGCACACCTTGCCTTTGGATTCTGAATAACAACGAAAAGGCATACTCCCTGTATGCCAAGCATGGATTTGCCTTGACTGGCAATACCCATAGGCTTTCAGACACAATTTCTGAAATAGAAATGAAAAGGCATTGTGAACAAAAGAAGTTCAGATACTAATGTGTCTTCCCTGAGAGTTTTTCAGAACCTAGTATTACGGATTTTCCTAAGCTCCACATTTCAGCAATGCTCTTTATCAAATCAAAGTCGTTGAACTTACAATGGATCTAATGGAATGTTCTTTATGAATCATTGGCGAAGTCTCTGTTCACAGTTTTATTGAAGACTTTTTCCAAAACAAGTTTATCTTTTAATACTGAAAAGTTAGACAATTTGTTGATTTCTATTCACTAGAAGGGTTTCGTTATGTCGTATTTTATTCAATCAATTATATAAACTTGATTTTATATAAAGTTTGTGCAATGATTTGAATATAAGGAAAACTCATTAATGCAATATGCCCTTAAGAAAAGAGATCTCTATTTAAACAAGCTTATTGCCTTTCAAGATATCGAACCTGTGAAAGTTGTGACTGGAATTCGCAGGTCAGGCAAGTCTAGCTTGTTGAAGCTTATGGTCACCCATCTCCTAGAAAGCGGCATTCCAGCAAGCCAGATTCTCGAAATGAACTTTGAGTCACATGAGTACAGCAAAATGACTAAGGATTCATTTTATAACTATGTGAAGACTCATTCCATCAAGGAAAAGCGAATGTTTCTCTTCTTTGACGAGCTTCAAAGAATTGACCATTGGGAAGAGGCTGTGAATGCCTTTCGCGTTGACCTTGATTGCGATATCTACATCACAGGCTCCAATGCGTATCTTCTCTCAGGAGAGTACTCGACTTACCTTTCAGGAAGATATGTGGAAATCAAGATGCTCCCACTCTCCTTTTCAGAGTTCCTTTGCTTCCATGATCTTGATGTTAAAACTATCAAAAGCGCTTTGGGTGGAGAGAAGAGAGTAATTACCGACGAGGATGGGATACAGTATGAACTGAAGGAAGCTTTTGAGTCCTACCTTCGCTTTGGAGGTATGCCGGGAATAGCTGATGTAGGCTTTGATCAGGAGAGGGTACTGATTCTTCTTGATGGCATCTATTCCACTGTGGTAGTCAGAGACATCCTTGAAAGAGAGAAGCGCAGGGGACAAAGACAGATTACGGATCCGAGCCTCCTTAGAAAGGTTATCCTATATCTTGCCGACAACATTGGCAGCAACGTCTCTGTCTCATCCATAGGAAACATACTTTGTGATGAAGGGCTTCTTGACCACAAGGGAAAGGACAGGACACCAAGTGCAAACACAGTACAGTCGTACGTCAATGCGCTTTTGGAAAGCTATTTCTTCTATGAAATCAAGAGGTTTGACATCAAGGGCAGGGAATACCTAAGGACACTTGGCAAGTACTACATTGTTGATATTGGCCTAAGAAACTATCTGCTTGGATTTCGGAACAGGGACAGTGGATATGCACTTGAAAACATTGTCTACTTTGAACTGCTTAGACGAGGCTTTGATGTGGCTATCGGGAAGATAGGCGATGCGGAGGTCGATTTCATAGCTGTAAAGGCAGATGACAGGAAGTACATCCAGGTGACAGAGTCAATGCTCAGTGAAGACGTGAGAGCGAGAGAGCTAGCGCCGCTTCGAAGAATCAAGGACAACTATGAGAAGATTGTCCTTTCCCTTGAACCTGGCATTGACCAGTCATATGAAGGCATCAAGTCAATCAACCTCATAGACTGGCTGCTTTAAGGTGGATTCTTTCTTGAATCTTGTGTGAAATACCATTTAGTAAATCTCTATGACCATCCAAAACTCTTAACTGACTAGTTTTTACTGAAGTCGGATGAACCTTTTTTGGCTTTTCGTCCTTTCTTATCTTGAAATCTCCATCTGCTTTTGGAATGATGAAAATTACTTGCAAATAATAACGCCCACATTTCTGTGAGCGTTATCTTCGTAGTGTTATTGAGCTTAGATACAAAATGCGGCGTAAAGAGGAACGATCTTTTTATTATCCTCATAGCCAAAGTTCCTTGCAGAGAGCTTGATAGCATAGGCGGGCTTGTAGGTTTCCATATAAACCTTTAAGCTCTTGGCCCGTGTATTGTCGGCAGACTTAACCTCAATAGGAATAAGCTGACCGTTTCGCTGAATGACAAAATCAATCTCTGCTCCACGCTCGGACTCCCAATAACAGGTCTTGTATCCGTTGATGGTAAGCTGCACATTAACATAGTTTTCAGCCATGCCGCCCTTAAAGTCGTTCAGCTCTTCAACCATATAGAGGACATCATTTGCGGCTAAATCTTTCTTTGCACAGAGTAATCCCAAGTCGGAAACATAGATCTTGAACGCATCAATATCACGATAGTTCTCAAGGGGCTTTTTTATCTGTTCAACCTTGTAAACCTGCGATACGATACCCGACAGGCA
>JALNXP010000236.1 GCA_023230285.1 Bacteroidales bacterium
GGTCATGAATGTTGGATGGCAGGTGCTGCCGAAGTGGTGTACTCAAATATAATGATGCTGAATTCATTTATAGCACCAAATATTAACTTCGAAAATCCTGACGAGTATTCGAAAAATCTTAATATTATTACTAAAACTACACCTAAAATCATTAATACTTATCTGTCAAATTCTTTCGGATTCGGCGGAACAAATAGCGCATTGATTATTCAGAAAATTAAATAACATCATAAAATATTACATAATGAAAAGAGAAGAAGTAATTGAAAAAGTGAATAAATTTCTCGTAGATGAAATAGAGATAGAAGAATCTTTGTTGAAAGATGATGCTCGTCTTAAAGAAGACCTCGGTATTGATAGTCTTGATTTTGTGGATATCGTTGTGATTGTAGAGCGTAATTTTGGCTTTAAGATTAAACCGGAAGAAATGAAAGATGTTAGAACATTAGCTCAATTCTATGATTATATAGAGACAAAAGTTAAATAGTTTATGCCATCTGAAAGTCGCCAATGGAGAGGGACGACAGGAGGGGGAAAATTCGGGCAGAAATTTTTATTCTGTTTTTTCAGATTTTTTAAAGTAACTGTCCTTTATCCTGTTCTTGTTTTTGTTATCCCGTTTTATCTGCTTTTTGCTGTCAAAGGACGTAAAGCTGTATATTCATATTTCCATGATATTCTTGGCTATGGAAAATGTAAGGCTTTTCGTGCTACCGCCAAAAATTATTATGTTTTTGGCAAAGTGGTCTTAGACAAATTTGCTATGCAAAGCGGAAAAACGGCACAGTTCCATATTCATATAGAGAATGAAGATGCTTTTCAGTCAATGTTAGATAATAATAAAGGATTTGTGATAGTCAGTTCTCATGTTGGCAATTTTGAATTGGCAGGACATTGTCTCAGTCAAAATAAAAAGCCGTTTTATAGTGTGATGTTCGGCGCAGAGACAGAAGTGATGCTTCAACATCGTGAGCAATCGTTACAAAGAACACATATTAATCTTATTCCTATTGCTGATGACATGTCGCATTTGTTTGCCATTAAAGAAGCTCTCGAAAAAGGTGGAGTTGTAACAATCCTGTGCGACAGACTGATGGGAGGAAATAAAAAGAAAAAAGTCGATTTTCTCGGTAAAGAAGCATATTTTCCATTAGGTACTTTTATCCTCGCCGCTCATACTAATTCAGATATGGTCTGTGTTTTTACCATGAAAGAGAAAAAACTTAATTATACAACATATATTTTCCCTCTTGATGTTGATGAACAAGAACAATCTATCAATAAAAGAGCTGAAAATATGCTTAAACAATATGTGAAATATCTTGAAGAAATAGTGAGAAAATATCCCGAACAGTGGTTTAACTACTATGACTTTTGGAAAATATAAATTGATGATTAGCAGTGGTTTATTATAAACAAATATATTATTTATGAAATTACAAAGTCCGCAAAAAGAGATATATTCAAAGGAACGTTTTACGGCTCTTCAAGCACAACGATTAGCACAGGAAATAGCTTTTGGGCCTATAATTTTTCAGGTGTCGAGGCTGATGATAAAATTTGGCATTTTTCAGATGCTTGACGACTGCAGCAAAGAAGGTATGACTATGGACGAAGTGTCTAAAGCTGCCAATATTTCGGGTTATGCTGCAAAGGTGCTGCTCGAATCGTCTTTGACGACAGGTACGGTGCTTTTTAAAAATGACAAGTTCTTTTTGGCGAAACCCGGCTGGTTTTTGCTGCACGATGAGATGGCAAGAGTGAATATGGATTTTAACCATGATGTCAATTATTTGGGAATGTTCAATTTGGAAGAAGCTCTTTTAAACGGCAAGCCGGAAGGTCTTAAGGTCTTTGGCGATTGGGAAACAGTGTATGAAGGTCTTTCTCAACTGCCGCCGCAAGTACAGAAAAGCTGGTTCGGCTTCGACCATTTTTATTCCGATAATTCTTTTGCGCAAGCTCTCAAAATAGTATTCAAAAACAAACCTCGCACATTGTTAGATGTCGGCGGTAATACCGGTCGCTGGGCTTTACAGTGTGTGAAATATAATAAAGATGTTACCGTCACAATCATGGATTTACCTCAACAGCTTGAGATGATGCGTAAACAGACCGCCGGCATTGAAGGTGCGGAACGTATTAACGGCTATGGCTGCGATTTACTGAATCCGGCAACAAAATTTCCTGAAAACTTCGATGCTATATGGATGAGCCAATTTCTCGACTGTTTCTCCGAAACAGAAGTGATAAGCATTCTCTCCCGCGCCGCAAAATCGATGGCTAAAGATTGTAAATTGTATATCATGGAGACCTTCTGGGACAGTCAACGTTTTGAAACGGCAAGCTATTGCTTGTCACAGATAAGTCTTTATTTTACAGCAATAGCCAATGGTAACAGTAAAATGTATTATTCCGGCGATATGGCGGCGTGTGTCGATAAAGCCGGATTGAAAATCGACAATATCTATGATGGATTAGGTCTCGGTCATAGTATTATGCAATGTAGCATTAAATAATTAACATAAATAACATCAGTAGAGATGGAAAAAGAACCTGCTTTGAAATATATTCCTCAACGACAGCCAATGGTGATGGTGGATAATCTTGTTTATAGCGATGAGGTCGTCACTGCTACGGATTTTCTTGTTCGTGAGGATTGTATTTTTGTTGAACAGGGACGGCTTACAGAGGTTGGATTACTCGAAAATATCGCTCAGACATGCGCTACGCGTATAGGCTATCTTAATCGTAATCAGACTGTTAAAATAGGTGTCATCGGCGGAATTAAAGATTTTGAAGTGTTCGATTGTGTTTATGTAGATGATATTCTTAATACTAAAATTACAGTATGCTCGTCTGTATATACCGCAACAATGGTAGATGCCGAGATAGTCTGTAATGAAAAAATGATAGCAAAATGTAATATGAAAGTTTTTGTCATGGAAGGAGAAAAAAACTGATGGATATAGACAGGAAAATTTTAAAAGCGGAAAAAATAGTCGAAATCAGATTTAATGAAGTCGATTCTATGGGAATAGTCTGGCACGGCTCTTATCCGCTGTATTTTGAAGATGCTCGCGAAGAGTTCGGAAAAATTTATCATCTCGAATATCTTTATATGTTCGACAAAGGTTTTTATTCTCCTTTGGTGGAAATGCACTTTAATTATAAAAGCCCTATTAAATATACGGATAAGATTAGAGTGGTTATAACATATAGAAATACTGAAGCTGCAAAAATCGTTTTTGATTACGAGATATTTGATGTAGTCACCGGTGAATTGAGAGCTACAGGTTATACAACTCAGGTTTTTCTTGACAAAAACTTTGAACTTATGTGGACAAAGCCCGATTTTTATTGTGAATGGGAAAAACTTAATGGTATAAGATGATGTATATACTTGGCGATAATATTATTTCTTCTTTAGGATTTTCAACGGCAGAAAATTATGAAGCAGTGTGTTTTGGTAGAAGCGGTCTTCGTTATTATTCCGACAAATTCGATTTGCCGGAGCCTTTCTATTCTTCTCTTATTGATGAAGATAAACTGAATGATGCTTTTACTGCATTATCATCTGTAAGTGTAGAAAAATATACTCGTCTTGAAAAGATGGCTATACTTTCTGCCTTCTCCGCTATATCAGCTGCCGGCATAGATGCTGCCGCCGAAGATGTATTGTTCATATTTTCTACAACTAAAGGAAATATTGACTTGCTTGACAATCTAAATAATCCTTTTGAAAAAGCACGAGTTTATCTGTGGCGTTCCGCTCAGCTTATAGCTGAATATTTCGGCAATAAGAATGAGCCGATAGTGGTCAGTAACGCTTGTATTTCGGGTTGTGCGGCTCAAATAACGGCTATGAATCAAATAAATCATCATGGATATAAATATGTTGTTGTAGTTGGAGCAGAAGTCTTGTCGAAATTTATTGTTTCCGGTTTTCAGTCTTTTAAAGCACTCTCGCCATCTTTGTGTATGCCGTTTGATAAAAACCGCTGTGGGCTGAATTTGGGTGA
>JALNXP010000021.1 GCA_023230285.1 Bacteroidales bacterium
ATTCCATATTGTATTATCTCGAATGCTGCCATAAGAACTATACGATAAAACACCTACATAACTCAAATTTATATTATTATTATCGATAAATGAAGTTGAAGTAATGTCAAATCCGGAATTATAAATTGCAATACCGTTACATTCATTAGCTTCAATATAATTATTTGACACACAATACGACGGATAATTGTTAACAACTATCCCATCTAACGAATCATTAATAATAAAACAGTCATCAATAATAACAAATCCGCTATAAGCTTCATTTACATAGTCAAAATACAGTCTTGTTTGTACAAAATTTGATTCCTCAACGATTGCATTACCTACTATATCAAGGTTATTGCTGTTATTAAAGGTACAGTTGTTGATGAATATGGTATCATTGCATTCTATATGAACTGAACAATTTGTAAATATGGCATCATGAATTTCAATATTAGAACTATTACCATAATAAACATCTAATGAAGCATCATTTTCTGCAATAAAATTAATATTGGTATTTAATTGAATATTTCCATTAAAATATATTTTACAATTTCCACTTTTTGCAATAAATGAGGTACTATCATTAACAACTAAATTTGCTGAATCACACACTACAAAATAAGCATCATATAGGTTTAGTTTAGTATTATTTGCCAGACATAAAGACACACCTGAATTAACCGACAAAGTATCTTCTATGTGCAATGAGCCATGAATTATCTGTGATGTATCAACATTACCACTAATACCTCTTAAACTTAACAAATCTTCTTTAAAGCCACAATTATATATTTTACTTCCATAAGCACTGAATTGATCATCATATTCATTTGTAAATTTGATAACTTCACCCATTTCCTGAATACCATTATTATTTCCTCCATTAATTAATAAATCAAAATCGATTTCCTCATAATGATTAGGGAACAATGCTAAAAAATAAGGTAATGAACCAATATCATAATAAGAGTACCACGGATGATTTCCACTTGGATAGCCACCTCTTAATGAAGAACAAGTTAAAAAATTATATTTATCCATTGCTGCAACATCACTGAAATTACTTACTCGAAGATATGGATAAATGGAATTCTGACATGTTAAAATTGTTTTATATGCCTGATTTGACATACTCATAATTTCATTTACAAAACCGCCCGCATAACAAGTGAAGATATTAAAAATCATTTGAGAACAATTAACCATGGCAACCATATCAGCAAAATCTTTATCAGAAAGTAATTCCTGTTGCCATAAAACAAAACTTACGTTTCCATCATCTGAATCAGAACTTTCATTGCGATTTCTATAGCCATGTGTTGTCGCAAATACATACAAAATATCGCTTTCTGTAACGACAGTCGACAGATGATTAAATATTGAATCTAAATTATACGCAGAACATGGAACAGGTAAAATATCTGGAAAGTTGTCATTATCTAGGTCCAATGATATGTTTGTACCTTCACCTATTTCTCCATCATGGGATAAAACAAAAATATTCTCTTTAGGATATCCAAATTCAATGAGACTGCTATACGAATGACTTAAGGCATTCCACATTATACTACTACCGCCATCATTACCACAGAATAATAATGCATATTTGCCATTATTAATATTAGCCCAGGGAGAAGGAATATATGAATTAGGGTTAGAATACAACGGCGTATCCATCATTAGTATTGGCGTTGATACTTTTTCTAAAAATAGATTATACTGAAACGGTGGTAATTGCTTTTGAATAATTGTAAAAGACCCGCTATTGCTATTTATAAACACATAATAACATTCATGCCCCCATAGATATTCTGGATACTGATCAACAAAAAACATCCAATAATGATTGTATGGAACCTGTATAGAATCATAAGGACTAACAACATAATACAAACTAGTTTGAATGGTGGACTCCATGTAAACGTTAACACTATCAACCCTATCATTAACTATTTGGTTGATAACTATGCTTACTGCTTCCTGCTTGGATATTTGTGAAACTGCAATTAGTGCGCTGACAAATATTACTACTGATAATAAAATTTTTTTCATAAAGCTAATTATTAAGATAAAAAACAATAACCTACCCACTTACAAATTTAATTTGGCAAATGTAATATATTTTTTAACCGTTTTATATTTTTTTAACCGTTTTATATTTTTTTAACCGTTTTATATTTTTTTAACTGTTTTATATTTTTTTAACCACAACTGTCTTTATTATCAGCTCTGAACATCTCCCACGCCTTGTCTATCAATGTATTGCTCTCTTCATACCTTAACATATCGGGATTAAGGTCGTTTATTCTCACTCTGTCAAGCGCGTCAGCATCTTTAAGTATCGCCATCACATGATAATCATCATCACCATTTTCCGACCATTCTTTCACACAATGCTGAATAACAGCACTTTCAATATATTTCAACTCCTTATCTGACACGCCATATTTCCGAAACAGAGGAGTGAAAAACGGCAATTTCTTTTCTGCAGAAATCCTGCCATGAACGGTATTATAGCCATCGCCACTTCGCCCCATGTCGTGTACATACGCCGCACAAAATGCTAAAAAAGCTTCAT
This sequence comes from Bacteroidales bacterium, assembly GCA_023230285.1. GTDB lineage: Bacteria > Bacteroidota > Bacteroidia > Bacteroidales > BM520 > RGIG7150. The sequence goes on from JALNXP010000021.1 coordinate 2,570, forward strand.
ACCTTCTCTCTATAAGTTTCCCGATAAGCAAACAATGTGTCATAACTCGCTCTGTGTGCTTTATCCCATGAATAAAGCTAACATTTTCAAAATAAGACTGTTTCAACTCAAAATCTTTACCGTCTATTCCATATTCAGACAATAATTCAGTATCCATTATAATGTGTTTTTTAATTTACTTCAAAATCAAATAAGACAACACTTTAAGTGCTGTCGAAATACAACCTTCATCAGGAGAAAATGTTGCAGAATGTACCTTTTGCGACAAATCGCCGTCTCCACATCCCAAACGAAAATAACAGACCGACTTTACTCTTGAATAATAAGCAAAATCATCGGAAGTAGTTCTAATCGGAACGTTGATAACATTCTCTTTACCAATAGCTTCTGATGCTATATTTCTTACTACATTTACCATATCCGCATCATTTACAAGCACCGGATAACCTTTATCTATATTTAAACTAACTTGCACCTTAAAATCCTGTTCAATATTTTTTGCGATTTTTTCCATGATTTCATGCAGCATTGTTCTATCTTTTTCATCAAAAATTCTGACGGTGCCGGCGATATTTACTTCATCAGGTATAACATTGGTTGTTCCGGCGGCGATAAATCTACCGAAAGCCACCAGCTTCGGACAATCCGCATCAATATCTGTCAGATTTGAACATTGTTCAATAAATTTCATCGCAGGTATTATCGGATTGACGACTTCCTTAGGTTTTGCAGCATGTCCGCCCTTTCCTATCACTACAGCACGCACTTCATCACTTGAAGCCATAAACGGACCGGAATGCAAGCCGATAGTGCCGACCGGTAATTCCGGCGACAGATGCAAGCCTATCACAGCACTTATATTCTCATCATTAAGCAAACCATTGTCTACCAACAACTTGGCTCCACCGGGGTTTATTTCCTCCGCATGTTGAAAGATAAACAGTAAGTTATGTTTCAGATTTACCTTATTAAGTGCCGCAAACTTGGCAAGCCCAAGCATGATAGCTGTATGACAATCATGGCCGCAAGCGTGCATCACACCATCATTTTTTGAAGAATACGGCAGGTTTGTCGCCTCCTTTATCGGCAACGCATCTATATCGGCTCTAAAAGCAATTGTCTTATCACAATTATTATCTAAAAAGCAAGTAACTGCATAACAATCGCTATAAGTGAGCGGCTGCAGTCCACAATTTTTTAAGTAATCAAAAATAAAAGATGAAGTCTCCTTCTCCTTAAATGACAACTCCGGATTTTGATGCAGATGCCGCCTTAAATTAATTATCTCATGTAGATAATTGCAAGAAAAATCGTTAAATATTTCATCAAAACCGAACATAATTATTCAGATATTACTATTTCAGGAGTTTCGATAATGTTACTTTTGTTTAAATCTCTATCTTTCAGATAAATAACATACTTTATAGTATCATACGAAGAGAAAGTATTCAACAAAACGGTATCATATATTGTTCCTTTGATATTTTTATTTGTCCCTGAAGGAGTAATAATTGGTATTCTTGCATTAAAATTCACGGTGTCGCCATCTACAACAACTGAAGACCAAACTCCGTTTTGCAATTCAAAATAATCAATAAAAAGATTATAATCGTAAGGCGGGTCGACTTCATTATCCGACAGACCTATATTTCCATCGCCATCAGTAAAGCCTATCTGCAAAACGCCTTTAATCGGAGTAACAAGCGTATCATTAGAATAGATAACTTTATATCCTTGATATTCAATAACCGGCTCTAATGGATATTGTTCATAATCGGTGCAGGAGTACAGCAACAAAAAAACAGCTAAAAGCGAAATACAAATTATAGCAAGAAACTTTTTACTCATTTTCGATCAATTAAATTATTTTAAATAGATTGCTTTTTTAACAATTCTTTGTCCGTCCGACTTTTGTAAAACGAAAAAGTATGTTGAATTATTTTGATAACTTTCAGGGTGCCACTCTATGACATCAGCATCGGCGGTTAATGGTAATTCATCTATTTTTGAGCCTTTAATATTATATACATACAATTTATCCTTTGCATTTATATTATCAATTTTGATGTTAAAAACATTACTTGAAGGATTAGGATAAACGCTCATGCAATTATCTGTAACATTCTCATAATCATTAATTTCGTTGATTGTAGAATCTGCAACAGCCAAAGAATACTCGCCACATCTCAAAGTATCGAGCATAAGGTCACCAATAGAAATATTGCCATATTTTGTTGTTGGTAACATAACCCACGCATCCGAAGAAGTTTGACGATACACAAGTACAGGCTCGTCATCAGGATTTATGAGCAGGTCGCCATCTAAAGTAGATTTACTATAATTGAACAAGCCTTTAGCCAAGAAATTGCCGAAAGGCACAAAGTCGATTTTCCAATAATGGCTGTTAGATAACCTGTAACCTTTAACCTTCCCTCTGTCGCTTGGTTCAACAAGATAATTAGAGACATGAAAATAAGCAGAATCTGAGACCTCTTCCACTGACAATTTAAAACGTGACGAGTTTATAGTACTCAATCCTGTATTATAAATCATTTTTTCTCTATTATACATAGCGTCATAAATTGTAGATGTCTGATTAACAAATACATACTTTGGTTCTACATTTATCTCGAAAGTCGAATTACCGGTTTTACCGTCAAAAAACATCGTTTTAGTTTCAGTATTCAGATTATCGTCCATAAAAGTAACATCAACTTTATTAGAATTAGAAATAAACGAGCGGTTCATAATTTTTTGCTGCATATAGACATCTACTTCCCATTTGTTGCCAATTTGTTGTGACAAGCAGGAATCCACAGAATAAGCGGAAGCTCCGCCCTGATACACATAATTAAGGAAGAAGTCGTTCATGTCAACTCCGGAAGCGGCTGTTAAAGCGGCACAAAATTGTTCAGAACTCATCGAAGAGAACGGATTATTTTCAATTACTTTTTTCACCGTTTCAAAAAACAGTTCATCACCTAAAAAATGCCTCATGGAATGAACGACCAAAGCACCTTTTTCGTAAGCACTGACACCGTAAGTATTAGTTTGCGGAATTTTATTCAGTGCATAATAGCCGCCATCTTGAGAAGCTGTATGAGCGGTAGACAGCACTTGAGATTTTGCCGATTCGATAAGTTCCATATAAACATCACGTCCGTAAAGCACTTCTTGATAATAATATTGTACAAAAGTCGCCCAGCCTTCATTTATCCACATATCTTCGGCAGAAGCACAAGTTATCATATTGCCGAACCACGAATGGAACAGCTCATGAGCATATAACGACTCGTAGCTCAAGTTGTTAGTAAAACAGCTATGAGGGAAAGCAATATTATTCTGATGTTCCATTGCCCCTTTAGAAGTACTTGTATATCCGATACGTTCAAAAGGATAAGCGCCGAACTTGCTCTCATACAAATTAATAATAGCATGTATATTTTGAAACATAGTAGGAATAACGTTAACGGCATTAGCTTTAACAGTATAAGTTATAGGAATATCCGCTGCAATGCCATGATGAACATCAGTTACAGTTTCATAGTCGCCGACAGCAAAAGAAGCGGCGTAAGTAGCAATATCCAAATCCGTTTTATAATGATAAATTTTTGAGCCGTCTTCATTATCTGTCACGTCTACAAGTTCGCCGCCGCAGACAGCTGTTTTTTCTTCCGGCACTCTCACAAAATATTCGAACTTCGCTTTATCCACAAAATTATCTACACAAGGAAACCACGCCCTTCCCATGTTGTGAGGAATTGCATTAATGCTCACACCCAAATTATACACATACTCGCCTTCAAAATTGACACCGCCCCAATCATCGCAATAAGGCTCCCCATGATAAAAAACCTTGCAGTCGACTTCGTCTCCTACATATAAATCATTGCTAAAGCCGATAGACAGCGTAGAATCTGTGCTGACATAATCATCAGAAAGCACGCCATCTACAAAAACAGAATCGACAGTAAAGTAAAGCAAGTCGAGCAACAAATCATCCGAAGTATTTTCGACAGCAACAACTTTAATTTCTGTATTTGCATAAAACTGTTTTGTTGAAGTATTTATTGAATCTATTGATATAACGTACTCATTAACATCGAAAACAGCTTCGTAGTTATTATCTTTGACACCTTGAGAAAAAGCGAAATTAACAGTTGATAATACTGTAATAATTAAGAATAGATATTTTTTCATGAGCTTTTATTTAATTAGATTAATAACTTGCAAAAATAATGATTTTTTAGTCTAAATATTACTAAATATTAGTTATTTAGATTTTAAATTTTCAGATGCACCATAAAAGTGCAAAAAATTAAAAAAAACAGCACTTTTGTAGTGCAATTTTTTGAGTTATTTTTCGAATCTGAAATGCTGTGTCAGCCAATTAGCTGTGTCACTACCGAAATAATCAGCTAAAAGTGATGATGTCAGCAATTTTCCCGGTGTACATTCCACGAAGCCGCCTGACGTATTCATAACCCACAGTTTATCAGCCATTTCGATAGCTAATTCAAGGTTATGTGTTGAAAGCAGTACCGCTTTATTCATTTTTGATGTCAACATTTGCAATAATTTAGACATTTCGATGCGCGAAGAATAGTCTAAGAAAGCCATCGGCTCGTCCATCATAATATATGGTGTCTGCTGGCATAAAGTCTTGGCAATCATAACTTTTTGTTTCTCGCCATCGCTCAACTCGGAGAACAATTTGTCGGATAATTTTTCAATACCTATATCGTGTATCGAAGCTGTCACAATATTATAATCTATTTCATTCAGTTTTCCGAAGATGCCGGTGTAAGGATACCTTCCCATTGCCACCACATCATTAGCAGTGATATTATCTATATCAGGCGGTGTAGACAATACAACACCTATCTTTTTCGACAAAGCTTTATCAGACAGACTATTAACATTGGCATCATCAATATAAACACTGCCATTCAAAGGCGTTTGAAGTCTGCATATTGTACGTATCAGTGTAGACTTTCCGGAGCCGTTCATACCTATCAGACATATCATTTCGCCGGCGTTAATTTTCAAATCGGGCAAAGAATGGACTATTCTACAGCTTTTCTGCGACTTATTTATTTTATAACCGGTAGACACTCCTTTTAAAGTTATCATTTTGCATTTTTTATTGAAGGAGTGAATAATATTTTTATCAAGATAGGTGCACCGATAATAGCAGTAACTACATTAACCGGCAAAGCTCCATCGAAGCCGGGCAGACGAGTTATCAGCAAACATAAAAGTGACAAGGCTGCTCCAAATATGATGCAAGCGACAAGCAGCATAGCGTGGTCAGAAGTTTTCAGCAACATTCTGACAATATGAGGAACAGCGAGACCGATAAAGCCAATAGGACCACAATAAGCTGTAATCAAAGCAATTATAACTCCGGAGAACAAAATGCAGAAAAATCTCAGTCGTTTTACGTTAACGCCAAGATTTGCAGCATAATTATCGCCCAGTAATACTGCATTCAGAGGTTTTATGAGAAAGAATGACATTGTTAACACGACTGCAATACTGACGATAAAGACTGTCATCATTTCTGAAGGCACATTAGAGAAACTTCCCATGCCCCACATAACATAAGAATACAGGCTTTCTTTCATGCTGAAGAACTCTACGATGGTCACTATTGATGAATTGATAAACGAGAACATCAAGCCGGTTATCAGGATAACGAGCTTATTATTAGTTCTTTTCGATAAAAGCAATAGCAGCAGCAATACCGGAATGGTTCCTATAAAAGAAGCCGCAGACACCACCATTTGTCGAGATATTGGCGTAAAATGCAATACTGACAATTGAGAAGACCCGAATATCAGCAGACAACAGGCGACTCCGACACTTGCACCGGAGCTGATGCCAAGCACTGAAGGGTCTGCCAACGGATTATTAAACAAAGTTTGAAGCAATAATCCGGCAACTGCAAGTCCTGCGCCGGCAAACACAGCTGTCAGAGAGGAGTTTATTCTGTACCCTATTATAAAAGAATTTGTGCTATCGCATGATTTGCCTATAAAATAATTCCAAAACTCCTCAAAATTAATATTTGCAGAGCCTACACACAGATTAAGAAATACCAACCCAGCTATTAGAGCAACTGCAATTATTAACTTCAACGAATTTTTCATAAAGCCTAATTATTGACCTGTCCGATTTTTAGAACAAATATTTCACCGAAAGGTTAATAATTCTCGCTTTGGCATTAACATCAAAAACTCTCGAATTAAATTTGTCAGCACTTATATACACTTGTTTTATCACCGGCAAAAAGCCGTGGTCATACGACAAACTCACGGAATATTTATCGGCGGTATATGATAAACTTACCAAAGCCGCCACATCAAATCTATTAAAAGCGCTATTAGAAAATTCGTTATAGCCATCGAGTGGATATCTCACCAAAACGGCGGCGGTAGAGCAATCTAACAGCTCATTCATAAACATGATGCAAGAAAGTTTAGCACCTACGCCGAGCCACAAGCCTTTCGTCAACTTAACATCAACAGATAAAGGGAGTGACAATTTTGTATAATAATACCTAAGTTCCGTTATTGATTTACCCTCATAAGTAGAGTCTGCATCAAACAGCCACTTGGAGCCACTTTTTGAAAGCAGTAGAGCTGAAGACAAAGCAAAATTATCGTTCAGATAATACTTAGCTCCGAAGCCGGCAGAATATCCGAAGAACAAATCATCTGAAAATACATCTTTATTAGCATGCGACATAAAAGAGATATTACCACCTATTTGAACATTATAGCTCCATTTAGTATTATCACTTTGTGCGTACAAAAATGTAGGGAGCAACAAGCAGAAAGCTATAAAAAAAGACTTATATTTCATCAGTCGAAACGGTTTAGTTATTATGAATTTACTTGTGTCATATTTTTATCTTTCAGCATCACGTCATGAGCGCCGCCTTCGACAATGCTGACTGATGACACGAGAGTAAGTTTAGCTTTTTCTTGAAATTCGGGTATAGACAAAGAGCCGCAGTTGCACATAGTAGAGCGAATTTTGCTAAGGGTTATCGAAAGGTTGTCACTCAGACTGCCGGCGTAAGGCACATAGGAGTCTACGCCTTCCTCGAAGGACAGTTTACCGGCGCCGCCCATATCGTAGCGTTGCCAATTTCTTGCTCTTGCGGAGCCTTCGCCCCAATATTCCTTCATATAGTTGCCGTTAATCATCACCTTATTAGTAGGGCTTTCGTCGAAGCGGGAGAAGTATCTGCCAAGCATACAAAAATCTGCGCCCATAGCAAGAGCCAGCGTAATATGATAATCATATACGATGCCGCCATCAGAGCATATAGGCACATAAACGCCGGTTTCTTCAAAATATTCATCGCGAGCTTTAGCCACCTCTATCACGGCAGTAGCCTGACCTCTGCCGATACCTTTAGTTTCTCTTGTGATACAAATAGAGCCACCGCCAATGCCTATCTTCACAAAGTCTGCGCCTGCATCTGCCAAAAAGCGGAAGCCGTCTCTGTCGACAACATTGCCGGCACCGACTTTAACTCTATCACCATATTTATTTCGTATAAAATCTATGGTATTTTTTTGCCATTCTGAGAAGCCTTCCGAAGAATCTATGCAAAGTATGTCAACACCGGCTTCTACAAGAGCCGGCACTCTGTCGGCGAAGTCGCGGGTGTTGATACCTGCACCGACAACAAAACGCTTTGAAGCATCTAAAAGTTCCAACGGATGTTCGTGGTGTGCATCAAAATCTTTTCTAAAAACGAAAGCCGCTAATCTTTGGTGGTCATCTAATATTGGCAGAGCATTAAGTTTATGGTCCCAGATAACTTCATTGGCATCCGGCAGAGATATTCCCTCTTGAGCATAAATTATATTTTCGATAGGTGTCATGAACTCTGCGACTTTACAGTCGAGAGACATACGATTTTCGCGATAGTCACGGCTTGTAACTATACCGATAAATCTGCCGTTAGCAGTTCCATCATCAGTAACGGCGACAGTTGAGTGACCTGTTCTCTCTTTCAGTGCGAGAATATCGCGAAGAGTCTGGTTTGGACCGATGTTAGAGTCGCTTTGTACGAAACCTGCTTTATGATTTTTAACTTTCCGAACCATTTCAGCTTGTTGCTCTATCGACTGAGAGCCGTAGATAAAAGATATGCCACCTTCTTTAGCCAAAGCTATAGCCATCTTATCATCAGACACAGATTGCATAACAGCCGAAACTAAAGGAATATTCATTGTCAGTGAAGCTTTTTCCCCTTTTTTAAATTTTGTAATAGGAGTTTTTAATGAAACTTTTGAAGGTATGCACTGAGCTGAAGAATAGCCCGGAACTAAAAGATATTCATTAAAAGTATGGGAAGGTTCGTCATAAAAAGAAGCCATAATGATATATTTTATATTTAAAAATCAATTAAATTGCAAATATACGGCAAAACATTGAAATATTTATGTATGAAAAAATTTTTTTAACGCAAAACGAATTACCGTAGATTCAAAAAATCAAAAATAATAATTATCTTTGCCATTTAAACAAAATGAAATGCAAAATCCGGATATTAATGTTAATATTATCTCTTTTACTGTCCCTTATCCACCTAATTACGGTGGCTGCATTGATGTGTTTTATAAAATAAAAGCATTAAAGAAAATCGGCGTAAATATCATTTTACATTGCTTCTATTATGATAGAAAACCAACAGAAGAACTTAAACAGTATTGTAAATCAGTGTTTTTCTATAAACGTAAAGTTGGAATTAAAAGCAATTTGTCTTTTTTGCCGTATATCATCAAAAGCAGACAGTCGGATGAGCTGATTGCAAATTTGTTGACTAATGATTATCCTATCATATTTGAAGGTTTGCATTCATGTTATTATCTTAATGATAAAAGACTGAAAAACAGATGCAAAATATATAGAGAAAGTAATATTGAGCATGAATATTACTTTAATCTGTTCAAGTCGGCTCATGTGTTTTCAAAAAAAATATATTATTTAGTCGAAAGTTTACGCTTGTTGATATTTCAAAAAACAGTTGCCTATGCTGATTTTATATTGCCCGTTTCTGTGAAAGATTTTGATTACCTGAAAAGAAAATTTTCTCATAATAAAATTGTCTATATGCCGAGTTTTCATGGTAATGATGATGTGATTTCGCAATTAGGACGTGGAGCTTTCGGATTATATAACGGTAATTTGTCTGTCGATGAAAATATAAATGCTGCCAAGTATTTGATGTCTAATATATTTTCAAAAATGCCCGAATATAGGTTCGTTATAACCGGGCTTAATCCCGATAATGTAATATATAAGATGGCTTTAAAATATGATAATGTTAAAATCATAGCCAATCCTGATGAGATGGAAATGAACAGATTGATTAGTGATGCTCAAGTGAACATATTATATACAGAACAAGCAACAGGTCTTAAGTTGAAGTTGCTTAATGTTTTATATAGAGGTCGTTTTGTACTCGTTAATTCTAAAATGTGTGCCGGTACCGGCTTAGATGATTTGTGCATAATTGCCGATGATGATGCAAGTATGATTGAAAAATTAAAGATAATATTTGATGATTATTTTACTGAAAATGAGATAAATAGAAGACGTATGATGCTGTCACAATGCTATTGTGATGCTCAAAATGCCAATTCATTAGTTGAAATTATTACTTCTTGGCATGTTTCTTGATAAATTGTTTAAAATTTTTTATGAAAGTACATTGAGTTTTTTTTAGTAAATGATTTAACTTTGCAAGCGATATCAAATTTATCGAACATGTTAAAAATGTATAATAATAAATATTAATTCTATGAAAAAAATTGTGATTTTGTTTTCGGCATTTTTATTTTGTGCCATGTTTTCTTTTTCCCAAACAATTAATGAAGCCGGAGAAAAATATAATGCCGGAAATACTAACCTTAAGGATAAAGATTATGCTGCTGCTGTTGTCAATTATCAAGAAGCATTGTCTATTTGTAATGCTCTTGGTGAAGAGGGCGCAGAATTAGGAAGTCAAATAGCGAGGTATCTTCCGATAGCTCAAGTCAATTATGCTAAAGCTCTTATTAAAACCAAAGATAACGATAAGGCAATGGAAATTTTACAAGATGTGTTGGTTACAGCAAATGCTTCAGGCGATGAAAAATCTATTAAATCAGCAAAATCTTTAATATCAAGTATTTATTTGGCAGATGCAAGTGCTGCTTATAATGCAAAAAATTATGATGAAGCTGTCGCAAAATGCGACCTCGCACTCGAATATAATAATACCTTGGCAAAAGCTTATTTGTTTAAGGCTCTGTCTTATAAGGAACTTGAAAAAGATGATGAACTTATTCTTGCTGCAAATGAAGCAATGAGGTACAGCAAGTCTCATAATGATGATAAAACTTACACTCAGGCACAACAAACAGGAAATACTTATTTTTTAAATAAAGCCCAGAAACTTATTCAATCGAAGAAATATGAAGAAGCTGTGACAGCTTTGGACTTAGCTCTTACATTTGATGCTGCTAACGAATCTACATATTATTATAAAACTTCTTGTTTAAATAATCTGAAAAATTATAAAGAAGCTATTAATACAGGGTTACTTGGTTTACAAGTAGAATCCGAATCTTCTGAAATGCGTGCCGGCATCAGCCTTGAACTCGCTCGGGCTTACGAAGCTACTAATGATACGGCTAACGCTTGTACTTATTATTCAGCAGCTGCCGCTTCTCCAAACTTCAAAGAAGAAGCCAACTACAAAATGAAAGATGTTCTAAAATGTAATTAATGCGCAAATTAAATACTTGCGAACTTAACAGAATCAATGTTGGCGAATTTAAAAATTCCGCTAAAACTCCTGTCATCGTTGTACTCGATAATATACGGAGTTTGAATAACATTGGTTCTGTTTTTCGTACATCCGATGCCTTCCGTATACAAAAGATATATTTGTGCGGTATAACTTGTTGCCCACCTCATCGCGACATTCAAAAAACAGCTCTCGGTGCTACAGAATCTGTAGAGTGGGAGTATTGCGAGTCAACAGTAGAGTGTGTGACAAATCTTAAAGCCAACGGTGTCTTAATAGCTTCAGTTGAACAAGCCGAAGGCAGTACCTCCCTCAATGATTTTAACTACGATTTTAAATCGCCAATAGCCGTAGTCTTTGGTAATGAGGTCACCGGCGTTGATGATGCCGTCATAGAACATTCCGACTGCTGTATAGAAATTCCTCAAATCGGCACAAAACATTCTCTTAATATCTCTGTCTGCTGCGGAATTGTCCTGTATAGCTTGTTCAGGGCATTTTATGAAAAATAATTCCATACAAATATGCAAAACCATTATTTTCTTTATTGCGAATTTCAACAATAAAAATAAAATCTCTTTATTGTATTTTCGCAATGCTAATGAATCTTCCGTTTACTATTTGTGTTTATAATTATTAATTCGTAATTGAAAATTTTATGCTACCTTTGCAAATTCAAAATTATAGAAATATTTTTCAGTAAATAATTATTAATTAAAAAATTAAAGAAATGGCATTTAATCTTAGAAACAGAAATTTCTTAAAGTTGTTAGATTTCACACCAAAAGAAATTCAACATTTTTTAAATTTAGCGGCAAATTTAAAAGCTGCCAAATATGCCGGCACAGAACAGCCGATGTTAAAAGGTAAAAACATTGTTTTGTTGTTCGAGAAAGATTCGACACGTACACGTTGTGCTTTTGAAGTAGCTGCTCACGACCAGGGAGCACTTGTCACATATTTAGGACCTGCAGGCTCTCAGATGGGCAAAAAAGAATCCATGAAAGACACAGCAAGAGTTCTTGGCAGAATGTATGATGGCATTGAATACCGCGGTTATTCTCAACAAATAGTCGAAACTTTAGGCGAATACGCAGGAGTTCCTGTCTGGAACGGATTGACAACAGAATTTCATCCAACACAAATATTGGCAGATTTCCTTACTATGATGGAAAATTCAGATAAGCCTTTACATAAAATATCATTTGCTTATTTAGGCGATGCCCGCAACAACATGGGGAATTCTTTAATGGTTGGTGCTGCTAAAATGGGTATGGACTTCAGAGCCGTTGCTCCAAAAGCATTTTTACCGGCTGAAGACTTGGTTAACACTTGCAGAGAAATTTCACAAGAAACAGGCGCAACAATAACTTTAACCGACAACGTCGAAGAAGGTGTTAAAGGTGTAGATTTCTTATACACAGACGTTTGGGTTTCTATGGGCGAGGCTCCTGAAGAATGGGCAAAACGTATAAACATAATGCTTCCTTATCAAATAAACATGGACGTAGTTAAGAAAACCGGTAATCCTAACGTAAAATTCTTACACTGTTTACCATCATTCCATAACACAGAGACTACTATCGGACAAGACATCTTCAACAAATTCGGAATTTCTGAAATGGAAGTTTCTGACGAAGTATTCGAATCACCAATGTCATTAGTATTCGACGAAGCAGAAAACCGTCTGCACACTATAAAAGCTGTTATGGTTGCAACTTTAGGCGAATAATAAATCTGCAGCAAATAAATGAAAGGCATTAAAACAGCACACAACTGATTAATGCCTTTTTTTATATCAAAATAACAACAATTACAATTCATCATAAAGACTTACCAACATCAAAATCTAAGTTTATTCACACTATAAAACAACAGTCAATGAAAAAACATCTGCTTTATATTTTATTGATAATCACATCTTTATCTACTTATGCTCAAACAAAAAATTTAACTATAAAATATTTGACAAGTTATAACGGAGAAACTGACACTACATCCTGCACTACGGTTGAGGCAACGCCACAAGCCGCAAAAATATGGTACAACGGAGAAGAAGAATACCCCGATGCTCCAAAAAAATGCACTTACATAGATTATATCACAAAGACATGTACAAACACAGCAACTCTATCTGAAGGAAAAACTATTGCCACCCAAACATCTTTTGAGTATAATAAAGATTGGAAATTCAGTGCCGAAACCGATGAAATTTTAGGATACAGCTGCCATAAAGCCACGACTACAATAAACTCCAACCGCATAGAAATCTTTTACGCCACAGACACTTTATATAAAGGAACGCCGGTGCCAAACTTTGGCATCACAAACGGACTAATCTTCAAGGTTATTGTAAACGGCAACAGAGTTATAGAAGCAGTCGACATTGCAACTACTGAATCGAGAAATGTACTTCCAAATAATTATGGTACGATTATCAGCAGAAACAGTTACCAAAAGCAATTGAATGATGCAGCTGTCAAGACAGTCAACGTATTTCACAATAATCGCATTTGCTATGCACCCGACAAGAAAGATGAAGGGAAGATAGAAGATGGCGATGTCATCAGTTTTGCCAACGGAACTGTAATAGTTCGGCAAGTAACTTTGCCGGCAGGCAGTTGGAACTACGACATTTTTGCAAAGTTAAGTCAATATTCTGATGGTGATGCTTACGACAGAACCGGCAGTGTATTTATAATTCCGCAGGGAAAGACCCTGTCGTATTTAGATGCTTTAGAGCATGGAATAGAAGTTCTACCATATTTTACAGATAATAGCGGCGCAAAATATCATGGATTAATATCTACAGAAGATTATGACGTACCGGTAGAAATGATGAGGTTTTACACAGCCTTCGGCACGCGTAAATACAACCATATTGAATATGGCGACTATAATTGGTTCGATTCTATTATCTTTGAGCAAGATGTTACTCATTTATCGACTTTGTTATGTGATAAAGTGTTAATTGGCATGTACATAGGCAATTATGATGCCAACGGTCATATTGTAAATTTAGATTTACAGTTTCATCCGAAGTTTGAAGACATCACGCCCAATAAGATAACGCCGTTATTTTGCACTTTGAACATCATGGAGATGGGGGGACAGCCCTACCCTGTTTTTTTCGCCAATGACACTTTAGAAGTGGATTTTCAGCTTGATGATAATTGTGAAGAAGTTGTTTTAAGTTATATTTCCACAGGTCATGGTGGCTGGGGCGGCGGCGATGAGTTCAACAAGAAGCCGAATACCATCATTTTTGACGACAATTCTACGTCTTTTATACCATGGAGATATGATTGTGCAAGTTACAGAGAACGCAATCCGTGTTCGGGCAATTTCAACAATGGGTTGTCGTCCTCGGACTACAGTCGTTCCGGCTGGTGTCCGGGTACCATCACGAATCCGACAGAATTTTATTATTCGGGAGTAAAAAGCGGTAGTCATAGGATTAGAATTTGCATTCCGCAGGGAGCAAAAGAAGGCGGTAGCTTCAGCTCATGGAATGTTTCAGGTATTTTAATCTACTGATTATCAGCAATTACCGAGGTACATAATTTTTTTCCAAAAATAAGCTCTATATTACAAATAATTTTGTACTTTTGCAATCGAAAACTAATGCTGGACCCGTAGCTCAATTGGATTTAGAGTATCTGACTACGGATCAGAAGGTTGCGGGTTCGATCCCCACCGGGTTCACAAAAAAGAGGCATCAATAGATGTCTCTTTTTTTTTATGGGACACGGATTTGATGGGACGCGGATTTGCACGGATTGGACGGAGGAAAATTTGATTTGCGTTTACTAAGCCGGTGACGTAACGACCAAGATATATCGTTGTTGCGGTAGCAGTAGAGACGATGTGTACATCGTCTCTACGTGTTAATCTATTGCTTCCGCGTAAATTTGTGTCCTATCGTGCCACCACCACCTTCTTAATTACGCTAACACCTTCTTCTGTCGTAATCGTCAGCATATAGATGCCGGCACTGTAACGACTGAGGTCTATCGTTGCGGCGTTCTGTGGAGACGATGTGCACATCGTCTCTACCAATGCGCCTACCGAATTGTATACGGATATGGATTTGATGTTTGCATTGGCGGCGATGTTTACC
>JALNXP010000237.1 GCA_023230285.1 Bacteroidales bacterium
TTGATAACAACTTCAAGGCTTTCATTAAACCACTCCCTACCGTTGTGAATTGCTTTAAAATTTTTATCTTTGCAAGATTGATAACAACAGTTTTTAGCGATGGACAACTTGTTTTGGAGTTGTGAATTGCTTTAAAATTTTTATCTTTGCAAGATTGATAACAACTAGGCATAGCATGCCATCGGTGTTTGTCAGGTTGTGAATTGCTTTAAAATTTTTATCTTTGCAAGATTGATAACAACAGAACCTAAAAAAAAACCTGTTTCGCATTGTTGTGAATTGCTTTAAAATTTTTATCTTTGCAAGATTGATAACAACATGATTTGTGTAAGCTTATGTTAATCAAGTTGTTACATGGCGTTTTAGAAACAGAAAAATGTGGTCAACAGACCACATTTTTTATTGGTAAAGTAACTTCTATTTTAATGTCGACTTTTCTTTTATCATACTTCCTAAATACACCTAAATCAAACATAGCGGAAGACTTTTTTGTTTTTTCAACATTTCATACTATTTTTGCAAAAAAACTTATATGACAGCATCAATTATAATTTTTGGCTTAATCTCCGGATGTTTCTTCTCCGTTTTAGTAGGATTAGTGGGAAGTAGACGTAACATCGGCTTTACATGGGCTTTTATCTTAAGCCTTTTGTTTACTCCAATAATAGGACTGCTGTTAACTCTTTTGTCAAGTAAAAAAAGTGCTAACGAAAGCAATAAATACGGTTGTGTCGGAACTGTTTTCGGCATCCTCGGATTTGTATTCCTAATTCTTTGTATCCTTGCTATTGTAGGTATTATAGTAGTATAATATTACCGTTAAATTTTTTTTCTGATGAAAAAACACCTCTTCTTGCAACATCACAACAGGGCAATTATAACAGCTACTACAGCTGCTGCGTCTTTGCTCGCTATCCCATCTTGTAAAAATAAAGAAGAACAAAAACCATTGAATATAGTAGTGATAATGTCTGACGACCATTCGTATCAGACTGTCAGCTGCTTTGACAATCGTTTTATCAACACCCCGAACATTGATAGACTTGCCGGCGAAGGTGTCAGATTTACCAACAGTTTTGTCTGTAACTCTATCTCCGGACCCAGTCGCGCAACTCTGCTGACGGGAAAATACAGTCATAATAACGGCTATAAAGACAACATCTCCGAAGTGGCGTTCGACTGCTCGCAACAGACGGTGCAGACACTGCTGCAGGCTGGCGGCTATCAAACCGCTATCATCGGCAAATGGCACCTCGGCGGAATACCTGCCGGCTTCGACTATTGGAATATCCTGCCCGGACAAGGCGATTACTATAATCCGGACTTTATCTCGGAGAAACACTTTAATGACCCGCTGCCATGCGTGCAGTTAGATACTGTCATATATGACGGCTATGTTACAAATATAATCACAGATTTAAGTGTCGACTGGCTGCGGAACTCACGTGACCCGGCTAAGCCGTTTTGTATGTTCGTCCATCATAAAGCAGCTCATCGTAACTGGATGGCGGATACTACACATCTGCAAATGTTTGAAGATGACAACTTTCCGCTTCCGGATAATTTTTATGATGATTATGTCGGCAGAAAGGCAGCAGCAAAACAAGAGATGAGCATAGACAAAGATATGACTTTGATTTATGATCTCAAGATGCTGAGTGATAGCGTGAACGACAATCGCTATGCGGCTAACTATAACGGATATGACAACAGCATCTACGGCAGAATGAACGAAAAACAGAAAGCCGCATGGAATAAATTTTATCAGCCTGTTATTGATGATTTTGTAGCTTCAAATTTATCGGGCAAAGAACTCGCCGAATGGAAATATCAGCGTTATATGCGTGATTATCTGAAGGTTATACAGTCGTTAGACGAAAATGTCGGGCGGCTGCTGAAAGAACTTGAAGATGAGGGTTTGCTTAAAAATACTGTCGTGATTTATTTATCCGACCAAGGTTTTTATATGGGCGAACACGGCTGGTTCGACAAGCGGTTTATGTACGAAGAGTCTATGCGCACGCCTTTGGTGATGCGTCTGCCGGAGTGTCTGAGAAAGGATAATAATAATATAGATGAAAGTCAGCTATACCATGATATTCCACAGTTGGTACAAAACATCGACCTTGCTCCGACTATGTTGGATATAGCAGGCTTATCGATACCGGAGGATATGGACGGCATGTCGTTGTTGCCGCTGATAGAAGGTAAAGATGTGGATTGGCGAGAATGGCTGTATTATCATTATTATGAATATCCGGCGGAACATAGTGTCTGCCGTCATTATGGCATCCGGACGGAGCGTTACAAGCTGATACATTTTTATTATGATATAGACGAGTGGGAGTTGTATGATTTATATGAAGACCCTCATGAGATGCACAACTTATACGGACAGCCGGCTTACGACAGCATTGTAGAAGCACTTGGGACACGGATGGACACGGATTAGACGGATGGAGAAGGGGACACGGATGGACACGGATTAGACGGATGGGCACGGAGGGATTTTTGTTTTTAAATTTTTGTCTTTTTGGCGGGATTGTTGATTTATGCAAATTTCAAGTATTGATTGGTGTGGGGGCTTGTGCTTTTGTCGTATGTCGTAAGTTTTTAAGGAACAAGTAGTTAACGGTTTAATAAACATTAATGGTTAAACAATAATAAATTTATTATGAAGCAAACTTTATTCTTTACGAATCCTACGGATTTATCATTATGTAACAAGCAATTAGAAATCAAAATGACGGATAAAGATGATACTAAGAAAGTTTTCCGTTGTATAGAAGATATTGGCTGTATAATTGTAGACAATCATTCAGTACATATAACAATACCGTTACTTAATGAATTGGTTTGTCGTGGCGTATCGGTTGTTTTTTGCAATTCCAATCATTTTCCGACAAGCATGCTAATGAATTTAGATTCCAATGTCTTGCAGGCAAAACATTTCAGAGAGCAAATTGAGATGGGGACAGTAATAAAAAAGCAGATATGGAAACAAATTATAGAAGCCAAGATAGAGAATCAATATCGTTTACTTGATAAAATAGGATTACAATCGTCACAATTAACAGCATACAGTAAAAATGTCAAGAGTGGAGACAGTACTAACAGAGAGGGTGTGGCAGCGAAAGTATATTGGAAGATGCTATTAGGCAGAGACTTTATACGAGACAGAGATGGTTATCCTCCGAATAATTTATTAAATTATGGATATTCTATAATCAGGTCGGCGACTATAAGAGCTTTATTAGGTGCGGGATTATATCCATTAATGGGGATATTTCACAGGAATTATTACAATTCTTTTCCTTTAGCTGATGACATCATGGAGCCATATAGACCGTTTATAGACAAAAAAGTGTATGAATTATACATAGCTGGAGAAAACAAAATAACGAAAATTGTCAAACAGTCTTTAATAGAGATATTGTATGAAGATATAGAATATGATGGTTTATCGATGTCTTTATTAACGAGTATATTGCGAGTAAGTTCAAATTTTTTGCGTATGATATCGGGAGAGAGTAAGATAATGAAGTACCCCAAAATATAATTAAATATGTGGATTATTGTATATCATGATTTTCCGACACATTACAAAGTTGGAAGACATAATTCGGCGACATTTGTCAAGGAATTGGAGCAGTTAGGTTTTCAATATTTATACAGAAATATTCATATACGTTATTGTGACAATTTAGAGAAGTATGATGTATATAAGAAAAGGGTTATGAATATTAAATTTGAGAAGAGTGATGTTTGTATTTTATATGTTACAGACATTCAATTTGAGAAGATTTATCATTACCATAAGCGTAGAAAATCTAAGATAATAGAAATTGGGAAGCCTTTATTGATAGAATTTTTTTAACAATGCGAGTGGTATATTGTTGGTGGTCAATATTTTAGAGCGTAAACATATTAACGTGCTGAAATTAAAGGGAGGAATAAAACTTAAAGATGGCATATCACAAACA
>JALNXP010000238.1 GCA_023230285.1 Bacteroidales bacterium
TTGCATTGTCACACAAGCCGTTACCGGCATTAATAGACGGCATAGCCAACGGCATTGGCTACGGATTAGTACTGATAATCGTAGCATTTTTCAGAGAACTTTTGGGCTCCGGCACCTTATGGAATTATCCGGTAATACCAAAAGCACTATACGAAAACGGCTACCTTAACAACGGCTTAATGGTTTTACCGCCGATGGCGTTGATAATCATCGGCGTAATTATATGGATACAGCGTTCAAAATGTAAAGATTTGCAGGAGGGGAATTAGCGTATGGAAACTTTATCTGAACTATTTGTCAAGTCGATTTTTGTTGATAATATGATATTTGCCTACTATTTAGGCATGTGCTCATATCTTGCTGTTTCTAAAAATGTGAAAACCGCTTTTGGCTTAGGCATCGCCGTATGTTTTGTCTTAACAATAACAATTCCTATCAACTATCTGATTAACAATTATTTGCTAAAAGAAGGTGCATTAACATGGATTTCTCCATCTTTATCATCAATAGATTTATCTTATTTATCACTAATAATATTTATTGCAGTAATCGCCTCTATAGTTCAGTTACTTGAGATGATAATCGAGCGTTACTCGTCATCTTTATACAACTCATTAGGAATATTTTTACCTTTGATAGCTGTAAATTGTGCTATTTTGGGTGGAACTTTGTTTATGCAGGAAAGAAATTTCCCCACGATAGGGCACAGTGTTACTTATGCTTTCGGCTCCGGCATAGGCTGGATGTTAGCGATAGTTGCTTTTGCTGCAATACGGGAGCGTTTACGCTATTCAAAAACGCCAAAAGCCTTACAGGGCTTAGGTATTTCGTACATTACCACCGGCTTGATGGGATTAGCATTTATGGCATTGTCGGGAATGTAGGTTGATAAAAAAAACGGGTCTCCATAATTAAATGGACGACCCGTCACAAAACAACACAAAAAACCATCTTTATACAAAAAACATCTATTATTTACGTGTGCCAAATATTTTCACAACTTGTTGAGGAGTTTTTGATGAATCTGTAGATATAATCAAAGGAATTTCAACAGTCTGCCCTTTTTCATAAATATCTTTAGTTTCAACAACAATTTCTACTACAACTTGCTCATTAGGAGCTATTTCTGTTTTTGGAACGTTTATTTTCACATTAGTAGCAGCAGTATTTATACCTTTTATATTAAGAACATCATCACCAACATTTGTAATTACAAAAGATTTTTCAATTTTCTTGTTTTTCTTAAACTTGCCAAGCTCAACAACAGTTTTATCTACTGAAAGCTCACCTGCTTTAGTCAAAGCAGCAACAACATGTCCGCGTATTGTCAGTTGATTTTGAGGCGGTGTAGCATTAGAAGTTACAGTAACTGATTTGCCGAAAGGATTTGCAGTAGCATTTTTCGTAGAATTATAAGTAACTGTCACCGAACCACTCTGTCCGGGCATAATCGGATCTTTTGTCCATTTCGGCACTGTACAACCACAAGTGGCTTTAACATTAGACACTGTCAGCGGTTCATCGCCGTCATTAACAAAATCAAACACATGAGTAACACTGCCGGAGCCGGCTTTAATTTCGCCAAAATCAAAAGTTGTTTCATTAAATTTAATAACTGCTCCTTTTTTTGCATCCTGACCGAACGAAGCCATGCAAAAGACCATCAAAATAGAAATTAAAAAAAACTTTTTCATACATTTTATTATTAGTGTATGGAACACTTATGACAACCGCCATCAGTGCTTCATCGTTGACTGATTGCAAAAGTAATAATAAAATATTAATATCAACAAAAAAAATAGAGATTTTTTTTGTTGAACGTTTAAAAAGGTCTAAACGATTTTTCAACATTCCTCCGGACTCACCAACTTATACAGTTTGTCGGAGCGGCGCAAAAGTTTCGGATATTTTACAGAACACGGTTCACCCTTTGGTGCTGTTACAACCGGATTAAGGTTGTAAAATATTTCATTTGCGACAAACTGCTCTACGCCGGTAGTCGGACCTATCACCATAACCTCATCACCAACAGACAAATCATCAGCATCGAGCATAAACTCCACAACGCCGACTTTAGAAAAATAATTAGTGACTGTTCCTATGTACTTTTTCACCTTGGTAGAGCGATTTCCATAAAGATTCGTCCATTCTATAAAATTACGTCCCAAGTAATAGCCGTTGCAGAAATCTCTGTTAAAAACAGATTTCAACTTTGCGTTCCAACCATCTAACTCATTCTGCGACAACGTTTTATTTTTCTGAAATGCTGTCACAGCCTCATGATAACATTCGGTAACAGTTTTCACATAATCAGCACCACGACCGCGTCCTTCGATTTTCAAAACAGTAACGCCGGCTTTCAATATCTGGTCTAAGAAGTCTATGGTTTTTAGATCTTTAGGAGACATAATATATCCGCCGTCAATATCGAGTGCAACTTCTCTATCTTTGTCATACACAGTATATTGTCTTCTGCACAGCTGATAGCAGCTACCTCTGTTAGCTGATGCTTCCGGACCGTATTCATCGAGGCTGAGATAGCATTTTCCGGAGATAGACATACAAAGAGCACCATGAACAAACATTTCGATTCTCACGAGTTTGCCGGCAGGTCCGCA
Source organism: Bacteroidales bacterium (assembly GCA_023230285.1). Taxonomy (GTDB): domain Bacteria; phylum Bacteroidota; class Bacteroidia; order Bacteroidales; family BM520; genus RGIG7150. The sequence goes on from JALNXP010000238.1 coordinate 2,619, forward strand.
TATATTTTCCTCTTTTATTTTGTCGCAGATATACTTCACCTGTTTCAGATTCAGCTCACGGGCAAGGACGATGACATCTGCGAACTGCGAGTACAACTTCACAGCCGCAAGATTACAGACATTGCATTGAGTAGAGATATGCACTTCCATGTTGATACTTCGGGCATATTCTATAACTGACATATCTGTAGCTATAACAGCCGAGATATTGCTATGTTTAGCTGCATCAATAATTTCACAGGCGAGCGGAATTTCTTCATCATAGATTACGATATTCAGTGCAAGGTATGATTTAACATTATTTTTCTTACATATTTCGGAAATAGCTGTGAGGTCATCTATGGTAAAATTTTGTGAAGAAGAGCGAGCACGCATATTAAACTTATCAATTCCGAAATACACGGAGCCGGCACCGGCTTGTATAGCGGCTGCAAGGGCTTCAAAAGAGCCTATCGGCGACATTATCTCTATTGTATCCATATCATTGTCATAAAAAAGGTATGTAGAACTTTTGCTCTACATACCTATAAATAGAACCATATTATTACAAAAAGCCTCTTTTTTAGATAGTTATACCACCATCAACGCTAATAACGGTGCCGTTAATATAAGAAGCCTCATCGCTTGCCAAAAATGCAAAAGTAGCAGCGATGTCTTCCGGCTGACCGAGTCTGCCTACAGGCACCTTAGCACGCATGCCGTTCAAAACATCTTCCGGCATCTTTGCAACCATCTCGGTTTCTATGAAACCCGGTGCTACTGCATTCACAGTAATGCCTTTTCTTCCTAACTCTTTTGCAAGAGTCTTAGTCATACCTATCAATCCGGCTTTAGTAGCTACATAATTTGTCTGCCCGAAGTTGCCATATAAAGCAACAACAGAAGAAGTGCTGACAATTCTACCATAGCTATGCTCAAGCATATAAGGAGAAACAGCTTTTATGCAATAGAAACTACCGCTTAAGTTGATGTCTATTACCTGTTGCCATTGTTCTACAGTCATCTTTTTAAGAGAGCTGTCATTAGTGATACCTGCATTATTGATGAGTATGTCTATTCTGCCGCAAGCATCATTTACTTTTTTGGCGGCTGCCTCTACTTGGTCGAATTTGCTGGTATCTACAGCATCAAAGGTTATATCAAAACCTTCTTCTTTCATTTTTGCGACAAAGTCTTTGCCGCGTTCAGGGTTACGAGCCCATACAAATACCTTTGCGCCTTCTTGTGCAAAACGTTTAGCTGTTGCTGCGCCAATTCCGGCTGTACCACCGGTAATTATAGCGACCTTGTTTTCTAATCTTTTCATACG
>JALNXP010000240.1 GCA_023230285.1 Bacteroidales bacterium
CTTCGGCGGAGATCCCGTATGTGGCGTTTGAAGTCGCGGACGAAAACGAAGCACTGACCGCCGTCCTTGCCGCCGCTCCGGCCACCTGCGGCGATCTGCCGCTGGATTCGGTGGAAATCGATTCCAGAGAAAACGACACCACATTCAAGGTCAACGCCGTTTACAAAACGGAAACCACTTCGTCCGATGACGATGATGACGATGATCCCGAACCGACCGTGAGTTTTGACTGCGGAGGCGGCTCGAAGCACATGACGCACAGTCTGAAGCAGACCAGGGCGTTCGGCACAAAAGACGCCGGAGGCGCAATCGGCTGGAATGGCAAATCCGGTTCGGAAATGGAGATCGCCGGGGTGGACATTCCGACCGCGCAGTTGCGAGAAACCTACACGCGGATTATGAAACTTTCCCGGATCAGCACCAGTTTCAAGCGGAATGTGGCGGCGCTCGTCGGCAAAGTCAACAGCGGCTCGTTCAAAGGCTGGTCGGCGGGCGAAGTAATGTTCCTCGGCATGAGCTATTCCTGTCCGGATAAGAAGTCAACGAAAGTTACTGTAACTTTCAATTTTGCCATTCAGCCGAACGAGTCGGGCGCGAAAGTCGGGACGAAAAGCGTTTCGAAAAAGGGCTTTGAATACGTCTGGGCTTTGAGCAAAACCTCCGCCGAAAGCGGTGTGCCGAAAGCGGAAGTCGAAGCCATCTACGTCGATCAAGTCTGCGAATACGCCAGCTTCGGCGCACTGGGATTGTGAGGTGAATTATGGGATTTTTTCCAGACGTTGCCAAGGGGCAGAAATTCACGCCCAGCGCCATGCTTTCCAACAACGTCCGGCACATCGTGAATTCCCTCAACGGCTTTCAGAGCCGGGGAATTCTCGGGGCTGGATCGGGTGTTGTCCGCATTCAAGTTTACAACGCCGGATCGGGTGAAATCGCCGCCGGGACGGCGGTTAATTTTTCGGAAAACGGTTCGCTTTGCGGCGATGTCATTCCCTGCGAAGTGCTGAAAGACGCAGCGAAGCCGTGGGGTGTGACCGTGCTGAAACTGGCCGCCAAGGAAATGGGCGACTGCGTCTTGAGCGGTCCGGCAACGGTGTCGCTTTCCGGTTCGGGCGATTACGCCCAGCCAAGCACGAACAGTCCGGCGACATTCACCCGTGGTGCAACCGGAGCGCCGGTGATTTTTTCTTCCGGCGGCAAAGGTGTGATTCTGCTTGGCGCAATCTCGCAGGACATTTACGATGGACCGTTTGCATTGAGTTACGATACCGAATCAAAAAAGCTGAAAATATCTGCCGGATATTTGAACCGCAACGGCGAATGGCTGGATGTCGCGGCAAAGGAGTTGTCACCGTCAACCGGAACGGTCTGCGTCTGCACGACGCTCGGCAGTGACGGCAGTTGGACAACGCCGGAAGTCAAGATTTCCACGCCGGGACAGTACGCCTATCCGATTGGTTCGGTGAAAGTTTCCGGCGAATCGGTGACGGTCTGTTCGTTCCGCGTCCCGGTCGCGATTTTCATGGTGTCCGATCTCTGTTCAACCACAAATTGAGGTGAATTATGGCCGATAAAGAAACACCACCTTCGATTTTGTGGAAGGACAAGGAGACGAAGAAACTCATCAAAAAGAAGAAAAACGGGCGGCTGATCGTCTGCTGGGTGTGTCCCTGCTGCAAGCCGCGCGTTATTGCCAGCCAAATCACCAATGCGAACACCGGGCCGAAAACTTGGAATCTGCGTCCGTATCAAGGTGATAAAATCGGTCTGCCCGGACACCGCTGGCGCATCCGGGATGTGGGCGAAAGCCATCACAACAATCCCGACGCATCCTGTTCCGGCACAATCTACAACAACGGCACAATCGACGGCAACGGCAAACTCACCGGACTGCCAGCGGAGTTCACTTCCGGGTATGGGTACAACGGTTACATGGAGCTTCAGCAGGGATGCGTCCGTGATGACGGCAGCATCGAATGGCCTTGCCCCAACGGATAAAATTTATGGAGGAAAGATGTTTAATTTCAACGATTCACGCTATACGCACATGCCGTTCGCCGCCGTGGACGCGGACGGCAGGCCGAAAGAATTTTGCTGCATTCAGAATAACGGACTGTGGAAATTGTATCAGTTTACCGGGCGGAAATGGAAGCGTATCAAGACCGGGCTTCCGGCGGACGCGACCGAATGCGGCCCGACCGCCGAATTTGAGGACGGCGTCTGGAAAATATCCTTCATTGCCGGAGGTTGGGAGGGTGACCGCCGATTCCGCCTTTACCGGATGTACGGCATTAATTCCGAACCAATGGCGCAGGAATTCGCCGATGTCGGGTTTGTCCGCAAAGACCATGTGATCTATGCCGGACGGCGCGGCCCGATTACGATTGTCGAGCCGGGACGTACCATCACCTTGACTCTGCACGGCGTGGAATTTCTCTACCGTGTTTCCTACGATCCGTTTCAGCCGAACCGATTGCTTATCTCCGGGCAGTATCTCGACGGTACGATTTTCTCATGGGTGTATCAGCCAGGAATGAAGATTTTGAAGCATGTCATTGCGGACGGCGTTCCAGCCTATAAATGTGCATTTTACGGTGGCGACTGTTATTACGCCAAACGCGAAAACGGCTTTGAGGAACGGCGCATTGTCCGGGCAGCCGATCTCCGGCTGGTCGATTTGAACGCGGAACAATTCATCACCGAAACCGAGGCGGAAACCTATTTGCGCTCGGAGAATATGGAGTTTGAATGATGGAAGATAAATGGAAACCAGTAACTTATAATGGAATTTCCTATGCTGGCCTATATGATGCACATCCTGACGGAAGCATTAGAAGCAATAATTATCGGAGAACTCAACGAAGCCACATATTGCGACCGAACTATGCTTCGCGTGGATACGGCAAAGTGTGGCTTTCTCATAATAATGAAAAAGAACGAGCCATCGTAAGCAGAATTATTGCCGAGACATTTATCCCGAATCCAGAAAACAAGCCGTATGTAGATCACATAGATACCAATAAACGAAACAATTGTGTTGAAAATCTCCGTTGGGTAACTCCGCGCGAAAATGGAAACAATGAAACTACAATAGAGCATTTTCGCATTACCAACGGGGGAGAAAACGCAAGGTATTTGGGAAAATTTGGAATTGAACACAATCGTTCAAAACCCGTATTCTGTGAATCCACCCAAAGGTTCTATGGTAGCACACGAGAGGCAGAAAGAGAAACAGGTGTCTCAAGAGTAATGATTTCTCTGTATTGTCGGGGTAAAATCAAACAACCCAATGGACTTCATTGGCGCTGGGCTTCGGCCTCGGAGATCTCAAACATTCAGGGAAGAGAGTAATAAAATGTGCGCTTGCGCCTGCCACGGAAAATCGGGCGTGTCCGTCACACGGACTTCGCCGTTCGACCAATGCACAAGTTGCGCGAAAAAACACATTGTAAAAGCATGGAATCTTTTCAATGAATTTCTTTATGACGATGATAATCGGGATATAATTTCCGGTCAGCTCCGCCTTGCCGCCGACCACCTCATGTATGATCACCGGGATGCCGCCTTAAAAGCGCGTGATTTGGCAATCCTCATCGAAGAGAACCGGGATTCGGAAATTGGTAACGGCTGGGCTGAACTTCTTTCCATCGTTCGCATGGCGTTCAACGGCGATCACCCGGAAATCACGGAACGGCTGAAACAACTTGAATTGGAGACATAACATAATGCAAAATACCATATTTTATGTGGCGGCGAACGAGACGTTGGGCGTGGTCAAAGATTACGCCAATGCGAAAACCGCCACACCGCCGACTTTGGTGCGCGGCGTCGAGGCCTGTCTCAAAATGCGCCTTTTCGCCAACCGAGACGGGACGGAGCCTTACCCACTGACCTCGTTTCTGAACATCGTTTCGT
>JALNXP010000239.1 GCA_023230285.1 Bacteroidales bacterium
TCTTGGTCTGTCAGCAAAGCGACATCTTGCATAAACATATCCAAAGTAACCATGCTGTCATCAATTTCGCCCATATTATCTACAGCCACTAATTCTCCGCGCTTTTCCGAGAAATCGCCGATGGCGTTGATAAGCTCTTCAACGTTTTTTATGCGTGCAAGACCTTCGGGAGTGTTATCTTCATTGATGTTTCTTAGAATGCCGGTGGTGTGGGCAATGTCTTTTGCAAGCGTTTGTGCATCAGTGCTTTTTAGCTTGTAGCTGAAGTTTTTTATCATAGTCGCAAATGCGTCTATTTTGTTGCAGGTAGTAGAGTATATATTCAGTTGTTGCATGATAGGCGTGTTGCAGATTATACTCCACGTAGAAACTTTGAGTTCCGAAGCGGCATTCTGTATCTTCTCAAAGGTGGTTTGTCCGATGCCTCGCGGCGGATAGTTGATAATTCGCGACAACGCCTCTTCATCGTTGTTATTGACTATCAGGCGGAAATACGACAGTAAGTCTTTTATTTCTTTACGTTGATAAAACGAGAGTCCGCCGTAAATTCTGTAAGGTATATTCATCCGGCGTAGAGCTTCTTCAAATGCACGCGATTGAGCATTAGTGCGGTAAAGTATTGCAAAAGCATCATTGCGAAGATGGTCGTTCATCTTCTTCTCGAAAATTGCACTCACCACCTTTGACGCCTCCTCGTTGTCGCTGACAGCAGGAATGAGCTTTATTAAATCGCCTTCATCATTATCTGTCCACACATCTTTATGAATTTGGGCTTTATTTTTATCTATCACAGAATTTGAAGCGCCAACAATATGTTTGGTGGAACGATAATTCTGCTCTAATTTGAAGGTGGATAAATTGGGATAATCTTTTTGGAAGTCAAAAATGTTGTCTATTTTAGCTCCACGGAATGCGTAAATACTTTGGGCATCATCACCAACAACGCAGATGTTATTTTGCGGTGCGGCTATCAACTTAATGATAGAATACTGTGCGCTGTTAGTATCTTGAAATTCATCTACCAAGATATATTTAAAACGCTGTTGATATTTTTCGAGTACTTCAGGAAAATATGTTATCAGATTATAGAAGTTGAAGATAATGTCATCAAAATCCATAGCCGAAGATTTGAAAAGTTTTTCCTGATAAGCGGTGTAAATTCTACCAATGTCAGGTTTACAAGCGATTCTGTCGTGTTCCAATATCTCTTTAGAGTTATTATAATCTGCGGCGGAAATTAGGTTGGATTTTGCAGCAGAAATTCTTGACAGTACTTGATTTGCCGGATATATCTTAGGGTCTAATTCAAAGCCTGACACTACACTTTTGATGACACTTTTAGAGTCGTCTGTATCGTAGATAGTATAAGTGGAAGGATAGCCGAGATAATGACCGTCGAAGCGGAGCAGCCGTGAAAATATAGAGTGAAAAGTTCCCATCCATACACTTTGCGCCTCTGAGCCGATGAGGTTGGCAACTCTTTCTTTCATTTCCCTTGCGGCTTTGTTTGTGAAAGTCAGCGAGAGAACAGAAAAAGCGTCAACATTTTGACTTAAAAGATAAGCAATTTTGTATGTTAAGACACGGGTCTTTCCGGAACCGGCGCCGGCAATTACCATAATAGGACCTTCGGTCTTTGTAACTGCCTCTTTTTGAGCAGGATTTAGGTTTTTAAGGATGTCTTTCATATATGGCGCAAATTTAGCATAAAAATTTTAATTATAAATAAACGGAATAAAAACAGGAAAGATTATTTTAATTAATATAATTAGGGTAATAAAATCTTTTTATTAAATTTACAAGATATTAAATAGTAGAAAACATATATATTTTATGGCAAAATATATCAAAGAAAAAACTATAGAAGATAGTTTATGGTAATTGGCGAACAAGCTTCGCTGCTCGGTGGAACCTTCGGAGTATAAATATGTATATTACTTGATTTTTCTTAAATATGCCAACGATTGTTTTGAGGCGAGCCGAAAACGAACTGAAAGACGATCTGCGCTGGGTTGGTTACGAAGTATCGCCTATTGAGAAAAAATACATTCAATTTTCGCCCGAACAAATCTGACAGATTGTCGAAAATTTCCACAATTGGCAATAGGTATCAAAACACGAATTGGAAAAACTCTTTAAAAAATTAGATTATGGAATTGAATGAAAACAAAATAGCTATTTATCAGACAAAAGACGGACAATTATCGGTAAATGTCAAAATTGAAAATGAGACCGTTTGGCTTACGCAATCGCAAATGGCTGTGCTATTTCAGAAAGATAGAACCGTTATAACGCGTCATATCAACAATATATTTAAAGAAGGTGAATTAGAAAAACAGATGGTAAGTGCAAATTTTGCACATACCACTCCTCACGGTGCTATTAAAGGAAAAACACAAGAAAAAGAAGTTACGCTTTATAATCTTGACGTTATCATTTCTGTTGGTTATAGAGTTAAAAGTCAGCAAGGTACCCAATTCCGTATTTGGGCTAACAGTGTCTTGAAAGATTATCTTGTAAAAGGGTATGCGGTCAACAATAAGATTGTTAAGCAGCAATATAATGAGTTGCGAAATTTGGTGCAGGTATTGGGACGAACCGTAAAAAATCAGGAGGCATTAACCGATGCGCAAAGTCGTTCTTTGTTGAATGTGGTGGTGGATTATTCTTATGCGTTAGACACGTTGGACAAGTACGATTATCAGCAATTGGAGGTTTCGCAAACCACCAACGAAGAAAAATTTCACGCCACATACGAAAATGCAATGGCAGCGATTCGCAGTCTGAAAGAAAAATTCGGAAAAAGTGATTTGTTTGCCAACGAAAAAGATGATTCTTTTAAAAGCTCTATTGGACAAATTTATCAAACCTTCGACGGAAAAGATTTGTATCCTTCGGTAGAAGAAAAAGCGGCGATGTTGCTCTATTTGGTTACAAAAAACCATTCTTTCAGTGATGGCAACAAACGCATTGCGGCAACATTATTCCTTTGGTTTATGGACAAAAATTACATTCTTTATAATCCTGACGGAAGCAAACGCCTTGCCGATAACACTTTGGTGGCTCTTACGTTGATGATAGCCGAAAGCAGAACCGAAGAAAAAGACATAATGGTAAAAGTGATAGTTAATTTGATAAATAAAGAAAACTAAAACGCTATGACTAAAATAGAAGCGATAAAACTGTTTGAGGAAAAGGAAGTTCGTGGGACGATGAACAGGAAAAATGGTACTTTTCGGTTGTTGATATTCTGACCGACAGTAAAGACGCTACAGTCTATTGGCGAAAATTAAAACAACGTTTAAAAGCAGAAGGAAATTAAACCGTGACAAATTGTAACGGTTTGAGAATGCACGCCGCAGACGGCAAGATGCGGTTAACCGATGTTGCTGATACAGAGCAGCCTGTAAAGACGTGGCGCACAGCGTCTCTAAAAATAACAAATATTGCAAATATGCAGGGATTGTTATCCGTTGTTATTGGTGGGTTAAAATCTGCAATTACCCGTTCGCCAACGAAAATAATATAGAATTTGCGTGGCAAACCCGCTTTTATGACCGTATTGTGCGCGACCAAAACGAATTTAATTATATTACGAAATACATAGAAAATAACGTTGCCAATTGGCATTTAGATTGGCGCGTGTGATGATGATAGTACAGACGATGTATTAAATCGTCTCTTCTATCCACCAATAATCACCTTCTCTATTTTATTCTCGCCGTAGGCGTAAGGTATATATTCTACAGATGGTATGTTGTTGGTAATCAGAATGTTGGCTTTCTTGCCTACTGTAATTGTGCCAAGTATGTCTTCAACGCCCATGGCATAAGCCGAGTTGATGGTGACGGCGTTGAGAGCTTCTATTGGTGTTAGCTTATACAGCACTGATGCCATGGAGATTATCAGTTGCAT
>JALNXP010000022.1 GCA_023230285.1 Bacteroidales bacterium
ATAATGGTGTTTTCTGTAATATCAAGACTGTCAAGTATTTCTATAATTTTGCCGACAGTGTAGTCGAGTTGTAAAATTACATCTCCGCGTGCTCCCATAATACTTTTGCCTGCAAAGCGTGGGTGCGGCGGACGCGGTACATGTATGTCGTGAGGACATAAGTACAGGGAAAAAGGATTGTCTTTGTTTTTTAGTATAAATTGTTGTGACTTAGATATTAAGGTGTCAGCAATATTTTCATCAACCCAAATGGCAGATTTTCCGCCTGTCATGTATCCAATGCGCCCGATGCCGTTGATTATAGTCTGATTGTGACCATGACTTGACTTTAATTTCAATAGTTCCAGATTATCTTTACCTGTTGGCAAGTCACCGATTTTTTTGTCATAATCAACGTAAATAGGGTCGTCAGCATCATAATTGTAGACTCTGTCTTGTTCTACAAAAACGCATGGCACCCTGTCGACAGTAGCAGGAATTATAAAATTGTAATCAAATCCTAAATTTTGCGGACCGGAAGAAATTATGTTGTTCCAGTCAGGACCATCTTCGCCGCCCAAACCTAAATGCCATTTACCGACAACAGCCGTTGCATAACCGGCATCTTTAAAAACATCTGCAAGCGTATATTGGTTAGTGTCAATAATCATTCCGGAGTTGCCTCTTGCTATTCCGGTATTATTTCGTCTCCATGGATATTGTCCTGTCAATAAACAATATCTCGAAGGCGTACTTACCGAAGCAGCTGCATAAGCATTGGTGAATCGCAAGCCTTCGCTTGCAAGCCTGTCTATGTTCGGTGTCTGTATAGATGTTGCCCCATAACAACTTAAGTCGCCAATTCCTAAATCATCGGCATAGATGAATATTACATTTGGCGGCTGCTTTTCTTCGGAACAACCTGCCAATAGTGTAAGCCCAGCCAATCCATATAATAAGTGAGGCTTCATACTGTTACTTTTAACGTAAAGGTCTAATCAATATAATATCTTTGGTTTCAAAATATTCTTCATGATAGAAGTCGCTGATTCTGAATATTCTATATAAGTTAGGTATGGCATCAAGCTCATGTTGATAACTGCCGCCTTTTAGATATAATATGCCGTTTGGCAGAGCGTTTTTGCTTTTTTCAAGAATTCTTCCTTCTGTGTATTTCATAAAATCAGGTAGTGCTGTTACAGCTCTCGAAATGATGAAATCGTATTGTTTCTTGATTTCTTCAGCACGGATTTGCTCGCATTTGACATTTGTGAGTTGCAATTCCTCAGCAATGGCAGAAGCTACTTTTATTTTCTTGCCTATAGAATCTACAAGATGAAATTTTACTTCCGGAAATGCAATCGCAAGCGGTAAACCCGGAAGTCCGCCGCCGGTGCCTAAATCCAAAATCTTCGTCCCCGGAACAAAATTGATGATTTTTGCAATACTTAATGAATGTTGTAAATGCTTTTCACGGAAAAATTCTATGTCCTTTCGCGATATTACATTGATTGAAGCATTCCATGCTTTGAATAGTTCTTCTAACTTGTTAAACTTCTGTTTCTGCTCTTCAGAAAATTCAGGAAAATATTTTTCTATAAAATCCATTGTTTTTTTTTACAAAAGTATAACTTTGCAGCAATTATGAAAAGATTTTTGAACTTTTTTTTATTAGTTGTCGCTTTTTCTTTAACTCCTTTGTTTTTACAAAGTCAAGCTACAGAAGAAAAACTTAATTATGCGCAAAAATATAGTGATGTCGCCATCAAGAAAATGAAAGAGTACGGCATCCCGGCAAGTATAACGTTAGCACAAGGTATCTTAGAATCAAGTTGTGGAACGAGTGAACTTGCAGTAAATTCTAATAATCATTTTGGCATTAAATGCCATAAAGAATGGACAGGTGCAAAGTATTATTATGATGATGATGAGGCAGATGAGTGTTTTAGAAAGTATAAGACGGTAGAAGAATCTTATAACGACCATTCTTTGTTTTTGACTACAAGAGAGCGCTATAATAATCTGTTTGAACTTGATATAACTGATTATCAGGCATGGGCTTATGGCTTAAAAGCTGCCGGTTATGCAACAAACCCGCAGTATCCTAAACTCCTTATTAAAATTATTGAGGATAATGAACTGTATAAATATGATTTAATGGCTCTTGGCTTACTCAAAGAAGAAAATGTGAAAGTCAAAGCTGATACTGTTGATATACAGGATAATGCTATAGATGATAAAAATAATCTTGATACCGCTGTAAATCCGGTAAATGATGATGTTTCTTTAAATAATCAGCAGAATAGGTTTAACAGCAATAAAAATTCTCATGCAATAGCCCCTTGTGATTGCATGAACAAAGCTAATTTTTCTGAAAAATATAAAGGTAGAGACATCTATATCTATAATAATATATATGTAACATTTGCTCTGAATGACGATTCTATAGAGAAAATAGCTAAAGATTTGAATGTATCTAAAAGATTGTTGCGTAAGTATAACGATTTATCAAAAGGGGACAAAATTTTTAAAGATGATATAATTTATTTAGAGATAAAGAACAATAGGAGCAAAGTAAAAACCCACGTAGCTGAATATAATGAAACCTTATGGTTTATATCTCAGTGTTATTCTGTTAAATTAAAAAAATTAGAGCATCTGAATCAAAATACAGATCCTTACAGATTGATAAAGTTAGGAACTAAAATTAAATTGAGATAATTTTAGACTTTGTAAATGTAATTTTTGCCTTTTAATTTTTGGTTTTGCTTTTTAGTGCGTATACATCATCTTTATCTTTAACAATCAGGTTTAAAAGTCCGGCGATTATCATACATACGCCACCTAATACTAAGGTATAAATAGGTTTTTCGTGGAACCAGAATTTTGTGATTGCTCCGAGTATTGTTGCGGCTATAATTTGTGGCAGCACAATAAAAAAGTTGAAAATACCCATATATACGCCCATTTTATGGTGTGGTAAAGAACCGGTAAGTATGGCGTATGGCATCGACAAGATACTTGCCCAAGCTATACCTATACCAAACATGCTTATTAACAGCATGTTCGGGTCTTTAAACCAATACATTGAAATTAAGCCGATACCACCAATTACCAGTGATACCAAGTGTGTCATTCTTCGTGAGATTTGTTTTGCTATTACCGGCAATAAAAATGCGACTAAGGCGGCAAATAAATTGTATGCGGCGAATAATATTCCAACCCAATTGGCTCCTTCGTTGTATTGTAATGATGCGGTGTCCGTTGCGCCATAATGGTAACTTGTTACAGCTGGTGTGGCGTAAATCCATAGAGCAAATAAAGATAACCATGTAAAGAATTGAACAATAGCAAGTTGTCCCATCGTCTTTGGCATGTTCAGTAAGTCTGTCATAATTTCCACTGCTCCGTTTTTCTTGTTTGCTTTTCGCATTAGGGCGACAACGAAGAAGAAAACACCTATCAACAGAAAAATTCCTCCTAAGATATAAATTTGCGGGTCAAATTCAAAATAGAATACAAGAACAGATATTAAAATTCCTGCTAATGCAAATATTAATGAGCTGATAAAAAATTTCTTTGGCGGGATAACTCTGTCTTCATGAGCATCTTTTGTGACGTCTAATTGTTGTTTGTCACTTTTATCAAATTCTTCAAGTTGCTCCGGGCTGTATTCTTTGGTTGTAAAAATAGTAACTAAGACGGCGGAGATAAATGCTATTCCTCCGCAATAGAACGCCCATTTTACTGTCGGCGGAATTGGAGATGTCGCCGTAGGCTCATTCGATAATCCAATCCAGTTGGCTAAAATGTAAGGTAGAGCCGAGCCTATGACGGCACCAAGCCCGATGAAGAAACTTTGCATGGCAAATCCCTTAGTGCGTTGCTCCGATGGCAACATGTCACCAACAAAAGCCCGAAACGGCTCCATTGATACGTTGATGGACGCATCCATAATCCATAACATGCCGGCAGCAACCCATAAAGATGGCGAGTTCGGCATGATGAATAAAGCAAGAGAAGCAAGTATCGCCCCTATGAGAAAAAATGGTTTTCTCCTTCCAAGACGTGTCCATGTTTTGTCACTTAAATGACCAATGATGGGTTGAATAATTAATCCGGTGACAGGTGCAGCTATCCATAAAATGGGTAAGGTGTTCATGTCTGCACCAAGACATTCGAAAATTCTGCTGGTGTTGGCATTTTGCAAAGCATATCCGAATTGAATTCCTAAAAATCCAAAACTCATATTCCAAATTTGCCAAAAAGAAAGATGTGGTCGTTTAGCCATAATTCGTTTATTTATTATTCCAATTTATTAATTTCCAAAAAGCATTAATGTAATCAGGACGTTTGTTTTGATAATCAAGATAATACGCATGCTCCCATACATCACAGGTAATAATTGGCGTTTTTCCTGCTGTCATTGGATTGTCGGCATTAGACGTCTGCACGATTTCAAGTTTTCCTTCCTGATTTCGGACTAACCAAGCCCATCCGGAACCAAATAATGATACAGCTGCTTTCGTAAATAACTCTTTAAAGTTATCATAAGAACCGAAAGTGTTTCTTATGTCTTCTGCTAAAGCTCCCTGCGGCTCACGCAGTCCGGTCGGAGATAAACATTCTACAAAGTAAAAACTATGATTCCATATTTGTGCCGCATTGTTGAAGATGCCTCCGGTGGCTCCCTTGATTATGGTTTCCAAAGATGATTCTTCAAACGGCGTCCCCACAATTAAGTTGTTGAGATTGTTTACATAAGCCTGATGATGCTTGCCATAGTGATATTCCAATGTGGTCTTCGAAATGTACGGCTCTAATGAATTGAGTTCGTAAGGTAGGGTCGGTAATAAGTGTTTCATGATGTAATAATTTTAATGATTTGTAACTAATTGAAAAATATCATGCAAATTTATATGAAATTTTTTTAATTACAAATATGTCATCAAAAAATATCTGACAAGGTTGTAGAAATATTGTTAGAATTACATGTTTATATGTTTTTATGTTGATACCCATATCCATCAACATCTATCGTTATGAAAAAATCGTCATCAAAATTCATGTTGAAAAATTCAATAACATGTTTGCTTATATTAATGTGCGTTTTTACATGTTTTTGCGTAAAATTGACAACGAAAACCATAGTCTTATTTTTACCGCCTTTAATCTTGTTGCCCTTAGCAAATGCGTAACAGCCTAAACCTGCAAGCTCCTGATTAATCCACATTAAATCATAGAAAAAACCTTTACTTATAAGCTCTTCAGATATTGCAAAGTTTAATATCTCCTTATAGCACTTCCGCAACGCAAGTTCCTCATTATTAAGATTTTCGTCATTAAATTTATGTGAATTATTCCAACGAATTTGTTTGTCGAAAGACCAATAATCATAGATTGTGCTTCTGCCGTCACTGCCACTGGAACCGCTTGCTTCATCAGATTGCTCACCTAATTCTTGCCCGTTGTACAGCATGATTGGTCCGGAGTGCATAAAAGCTTCAACAGCAAAAGCCGGAATTGCTTTGAAAGGGTCGCCGGCAAAAAATTTAGAAGCTATGCGTTGCTCATCATGATTTTCTAAGAATCTTAGCATATAGCTGTTGTAGGCATTAGTCTGCTGCCAACTTTGAGTTATATTGTTTACGCTTGCTCCATTTTGTATGATTGATTTCATGCAGTCGTACATGTTCACTTTGTCGTATAAATAATCAAAGCCGGCTTCGATAAATCCTTGATATAGTTGCGGTTGATAAATTTCCGCAATGAAAATGATGTTCGTAAATTCGTGTTTTATCTTTGATATCGCCCACTGCCAAAATTCTACAGGAACCATCTCTGCCATGTCACACCTGAAGCCATCAACATTTTTGGAGCACCAGAATTTTAAAATGTCGTACATACACAACCAAGAGTGAGGAATGGGATAAAAATGTTTTTCACCTGTTTGATAATCAGTTCCATAGTTAATTTTGACTGTTTCATACCAATCGTTTACTGAAGGTGAAGCCGAGAAGCAGTCGTTACCGGTGACTTTTGCCGGAAATTCTTCGTAATCGCTATTGTTATCCGGAAATATTTTTTGTGTTATTTGTCTAACTTCGTCAGGAACTTTAAAACTTTCGTTGAGAATATAGTAAAAGTCGTTGTTTCTGTCGAACTTTACGGCGTTGTTGTCGTTTTGTCCTAAATGATTACATGTTTGCAACTGAGCTTTTTTGTTTGCCGCTATGCTGTTATAGCAGCGTGCAACATGATTTGGAATGAAGTCTATGATTGCCTTAACGTTGTGATTATGAGTTCGTTTAATTAAATTGTCGAACTCTGTCATTCTGTTAGCTGTGTTGATGGCGAGGTCAGGATCTACATCAAAGTAATTTTTTATGGCATAGGGTGAGCCGGCGCGTCCTTTGACAATTAGCGGATTGTCGCTATTTATGTGATAACGTGTATAATCAGTGGTTGTTGCGTGTTGCAGAATGCCGGTATACCAAATATGTGTGATGCCTAAATCTTTGATGGCGGCTATGGCATTGTCGTTGATGTCTTCAAATTTTCCGCAACCATTATCTTCTATACTTCCCCAAGGTTTTCGGACAGCATCAGTGTTGCCGAAAAACCTTGGAAGAAGTTGATATATAGATATTTTCGTCATATATTACATAAGTCCGCGAGCTTTCATATAAGGCTCATTTGAAGGGTCTTGTCCACGGAAATTGCGATATTGAACCATTGGGTCGTCTTCGCCACATTCAGTAAGGATATATTTGCGGAATTTTGCGGCTAAATCTTGGTTGAAGAGGTCGCCGGATTCTTTAAAAGCATTGAACGCATCTTTATCTAATACTTCTGCCCATGTGTATACATAATATCCGGCAGCATATCCGTCACCGGTGAAGATGTGACCAAAATAAGTAGAGCGATAGCGTGGTAAAATTTCTTTTATCAGTCCTATGTTTTTGAGATAATTTTTCTCGAAAGAATTTACATTGATTTTATCTGTTCTTAAACGATTATGCCAATTCATGTCCAAAAGTGAGGCGGCAATCAGTTCGGTAGTATTAAAGCCGGTGTTAAAAGTTGATGTTTTTACTATCTTGTTGATGAGTGCATCAGGAATAGCTTCGCCGGTTTTATAATGTTTTGCGTAAACTTTAAGCATTTCGGGTTCGCTACACCAATTTTCGAGTATTTGAGAAGGAAGTTCAACCATATCTCTCGGCATATCACCACAGATTCTGTCGTAAGGGCTATAAGAGAAAAGTCCTTGCAACGCATGTCCAAATTCGTGGAACAGAGTTTCTGTTTCATCAAAAGTGAGGAGGGCAGGAGTGTCTCCGTCCGGCTCTGTGAAATTGCAAGTGATTGTGATAATCGGATAAATACGCTTGCCGTCTATGTCTGCACCACCTTCTCTTAAACCTGAACACCATGCACCCTGACCTTTGCCGGCACGCGGAAAATAATCTAAATAGAGTAATCCTATGTGGTCGCCATTTGCTTCTTTGACTTCAAAGACTTCAACTTCAGGAAGATATGTCGGTATGCCTTCGAGTTTGGTGAAGTTGATGCCATAAAGTTTGTTACTTAAATAGAACATTCCATCACGAACATTGTCAAGACTGAAATATGGTTTCAGCTCGTTTTCATCTAAATCGTATTTTGCTTTACGAACTTTTTCTGCATAATACCACCAATCCCAAGATTCTATTTTGAAATTGCCACCTTCTTTGTCAACAATTTTCTGCATTTCAACAAGTTCTTCTTTGGCTACATCAAGAGCCGGATACCAAATGTCGAGCAAAAAGTTAAATACTGTTTTGGGGTCTTTTGCCATGTTTTTAGCTATGGTATATTGTGCAAATGTTTCATAACCAAGTAGTTGGGCTTTTTCGACTCTCAAATTTGTGATGTCGGTGATTATATTCTTATTATCAAATTCATCGTCATTGTCGCCACGCATGAAATAGCCGCGATATAGCTGCTCTCTCAAATTGCGTTTTTCTGAAAATTGTAAAAATGGAAGCATGGAAGGTTTTTTAGTGGTGAACAGCCATTTGCCTTCGTTGCCGTCATTTTTTGCAGACGTAGCAGCAGCGGCAATTACGCCTTCCGGTAAGCCCGCCAAATCTTCTTTGTCGGAAATATATAATTTGAAATTGTTAGTTTCTGCAAGTACGTTGTCATTAAATTGCAAGAAAAGTGTAGATAAACGACTGTTGATTTGTTTTAGCTTTTCTTTGTCTTCCGGTGATAAATTAGCACCGTTTCTTTCAAAGTCGTTATAATATTTTTCGATAACTCTAATCTGACTTTTGTTCAGATTTCTGTCGTTACGTGTTTCATAAACTTGTTTTATCTTCTGAAAAAGAGCATCATTGAGCATGATTTCATCACTGTGTAAAGAGAGCATTGGCGAAATTTGCTGTGCAAGTGCTTGGATTTCATTATTAGTGTTGTTTTCTAATATGCAAAAGAAGACGGTAGCAGCTCTGTTTAGATCTTCGCCGGATTTATCGTAAGCTAAAATAGTGTTATCGAAGTCCGGAACAGCTCTGTTGTTGACGATAGCATTAATTTCCTGATTGTGTTTTTCAATGCCTGCTTCAATTGCAGGTAGATAATGCTCTGTTTTTATTTGGTCAAAAGGAGGAACGCCAAAAGGTGTCTCAAAAGCTTTTAATAAAAGGTTATCATTCATCGTAGTTTGATTTGGGTTTTGATTTTTGCAAGCGGTTACAAATATGCAAATAGTAGCCACTAAAATGAAAAATTTTTTCATAAGTAATATGTTTGATTATGTTATTGATATTTAATTAGTTACAAGTAGGTGTTA
Source organism: Bacteroidales bacterium (assembly GCA_023230285.1). Taxonomy (GTDB): domain Bacteria; phylum Bacteroidota; class Bacteroidia; order Bacteroidales; family BM520; genus RGIG7150. Next base: position 8,819 of record JALNXP010000022.1, read on the forward strand.
TCTTCTGCCGATGCCGGAATAGATAAAACCTTTGTTTTTTAATTCTTTATAGTCGTAAATATTTCTACCGTCTATGATGATATTACCCTTCATGAGTTGTTTAATTTTGTCCCAGTTAGGTATTCGGAAATGTTTCCATTCAGTGACGAGCATGAGAGCATCAGCATCTTTTACAGTTTCATACATATCTTTGCAATAAGATACGCTGTTGCCGATACGGCGTTTTGTTTCTTGCATTGCGACAGGGTCGTAACATTTTACGGTAGCACCGGCTTCAAGTAAATTGTTTATAATGATTAAAGAAGGAGCTTCACGCATGTCATCGGTTTCAGGTTTGAAAGATAAGCCCCATAAGGCGATGGTTTTTCCTTGCAGATTTCCATCGAAGAGGTTTAGAGCTTTTTTAAACAAGATAGACTTTTGGTCTTCATTGACTTGCTCGACAGCTTCTATAACTTTCATTCTGTAGTTGTTCTGTTTAGCGGTGTTGTAAAGAGCTTTGACATCTTTGGGAAAGCAGGAGCCGCCGTAGCCGCAGCCGGCGTAGAGGAATTTGCTGCCAATACGTGAATCACTGCCGATGCCACGTCTTACTTGGTCTACATCAGCTCCTATTATTTCACATAAATTCGCTATGTCATTCATAAAACTGATACGTGTTGCTAACATGGCATTTGCTGCATATTTTGTCATCTCTGCAGAGGCAATATCCATGAAAAGTATACGGTAGTTGCTGAGTGTGAATGGCTTATATAAACGCTCCATCACTTCATGAGCTTTTTCACTCTCAACTCCAATAACAACCCTGTCGGGACTCATGAAGTCTTTTATCGCCACGCCTTCTTTTAAAAATTCCGGATTGGAAGCAACATCAAAAGGAATGTCTAACCCCCGTCTTTCTAACTCTTTGTTTATTATATCTTTGATGATATGCGATGTGCCAACCGGAACAGTACTCTTCGTGACAAGTATCAAATACTTCTCCATGTTAGCTCCAATTGTTTTGGCAACGTCTATAACATATTGTAAATCAGCACTGCCATCTTCGTCCGGCGGAGTACCCACAGCACTGAAGACAACTTCAACATCATTTAGACAGGAATTTAAGTCTGTAGTAAAGTGTAATCGCTTATCATTGAAATTCCGCTGGACCATCTCTTCTAACCCCGGCTCATATATAGGCATTATCCCTTTTTTGAGATTCTCTATCTTGACATTATCAATGTCTACACAGATAACATCAATACCCATTTCGGCAAAACATGCACCCGATACTAATCCAACATATCCTGTGCCTACTATCGCAATTTTCATCTGTTTTTCTATTATAATAAGGTGCAAAGGTATGATATTTTTTTGAATTTAATCGATAAAATTCTACTATATCAATTTATTTTACTACTTTCGTGGACTGAATTATAAATAAATATTAATATATGAAAAAATTGTTTACTTTATTATTGCTGTTTGCTGTTTTGCAAGCAGCAACTGCTCAAATACTTGTAAATGAGGGTTTTGAAGAGGGAAATGCTGATGGATTGCCTCCTGTGGGGTGGATTTGTGACGATGGTGGCTGGAAATGTGGCTTCCAAGAACAAGATCATAACAGAATTCCTCATAACGGCGAATGGTATGTCTATTCTTCTTATAATATGGATAAGTGGATGTATAAAGAAATACAAGTTACTGCTGGCGAATATTATAGGGTCTCTTTCTGGCATGTGACTAATGGTTATGATGAGTTTACTTTTGAAGTTAAAGCAGGCACAAGCCCTAATCCTTCTGCTATGTCAATTGCTATTGTCCCCGAAATGATAATCAATAATGAGGAATATGATATAACTTCAGGCGTTTTTCAAAGTTCTATGACCGGTACCTTGTATGTCGGTTTTCATAGTGTCGCCGATATTAGTCCGTGGTATCTTACTATTGATGACATCATTATTGAAAAAACCGATCTTTATAATTTTGTTGTAGAGACATTTACTCCTGATACGTCAATTTATGTCGGCGAACCCGGTAGTTTTAGGTTTAGAGTTACAAATACCGGCAGTGAAGAGGAAACGGTGTCTTTTAATAATATTGAAGGCAATCTTTTGTCAGCAATTTTTTATGTGAACGGCAACGCTGTGACAACTGCCAATATTCCTGTTTCACAATATACAGATGTCGTGGCTGTGTCTACTTTGCCGCTTGAAGGTATTAGCGGTGGCGACGAAATCTCTCTCGACTTTGTCGTGGCTTCCGTAAACGCTCAGCATGAGGAAGATGTACAGTTTATGATAAATGTGCTTGACCCCGTCTCCGATTATCCTTTTGAAGAAGGCTTTGAATTGGAGACTTTCCCTCCATTCGGATGGCAGACAAAAGCTATCACCGGAAGCTATAGCTTCGAAAGACTTACCTCCGGCGAACAACCTACCGCTACTCCGCATGATGGTAGTCTCGGAATGGCTTGCTATAAATCTTTTTACTCCGCCGCCGACAATACCGCTATTTTAGTTACTCCAAAACTGTCGCTTAGTGCTGCGGATAATATCGTCAGATTTTGGATGTATAGAACAAATAATATTGATAATAAGGCAGATAAAATTAACGTGTGGTTTAATGATACGCCGGATACGGAAACAGCCGTGTTATTAGGTACGATACACAGAGTTATAACAATGGAACCTGTTGAAGACCATAATGACTGGTTCGAGTATGCTTTTATGTTTGATAGTGATTATGATTACGGCTTTATCGTGTTTGAAGCGGTGAGTGCTTATGGCTGGAATATGTATGTAGATGATGTCTATATCAATACAACTACAGTTGATGAGAATCCGCCGGTAATAGTCTCATTATCAGGTAATCATACTTATGCCGATACTGATATGGAACTCGAATTATGTGTTCGCGATGAATCGGATATGCCGGCAACTATGGAAGCTGTCTATACAATAAACGGCGAAAGTTATGATTTGACTTTGACCTCAACAAATAAATCTTCTAAGGGCGACCATTATTATACTGCAACTATAGAAGGGTATGAAAATCATACTGTCGGCAACATAATTTTCTATTTGTCAGATGTTTTAGGTAATAGTACCGTGAGTGATGCTTATCAAATATCATGGCATTGGCAGGCTCCTTTATTGAAAGAAGGTTTTGAAGATGAAGAATTTCCTCCTGCCGGATGGTCACGCGAAGGCATGCCGCAAACGTGGATGCAGTGGGCACGCTGGGGTGTGATATATTATGAAGATAGCGATGAAGTGGAATATATAGTGACACCGCCGGAAGGCGCAAAACAGGCTTGCCTCGAATGGGATTTTCAAGAAAATGCTCAAGATGAACATCTTATGACACCGATAATCACAATTACACGCCCGACAGTTCTCAAATTTGAAACCTTCGCCCATTATGGACAAGTGTGGAACGACCACTTCTGTGTAAGAGTGTTCAACACCTCCGATGCAACATGGACAGTACTCTGGGATGCCGCTAACCTGCCTTTCGGCATGAATCAATATGAGGAAACAGTGTCTATAGATTTATCACAGTTTATAGGTAATAACATAAAAATAGACTGGAGAGGATATAACACCGATGGCACAAATTTGTGGTACTCTTGGTTTATCGATGATGTCGTGGTTATCCATACCGATACTTTGGATGCTCCATTGCCAACATTTCAGATGGCTCAACTCTCACCGGATACAATTATCGACATGGGCGACTGCGGTAATCTGAGATTTAGCCTGATAAATACCGGCACTGTTGATGATATGCTCGAACTTAACCAAATTACCGGCGAACTGACAGGAACTTTCTATATCAATGGACAACAAGCAAACTCTGTTAACCTGCCTGCCGGCACCACAATTTCCGGCTATTATCATATTTGTGTTCCCGAAACCGGCTACCAAAATCAACAAGTCGATGATATAGAAATTAAAGCAACTTCTTCTATATCAGGGAATATGGCATCTGTAAATTATGCTGTTACAATTAACGACCCGATAGGCTTGGCAGAAGATTATACTTCTGTAAAATTATTTCCAAATCCGACAAGAGGTCTCGTGAAAGTGGAAACTTCACAACAAATTAAAATGGTGCAGATATATAACGCAAATAGCGTGATGGTCAATGTTTTAACTCCTTGCACTAAAGAGTTTGATATAGATATGTCCGCTAATTCCAAAGGCTTGTATTTTGTTCGTCTCATTACCGATAGCAGCGTGATATTGAGGAAAGTGGTGCTACTGTAATAATTCGTATTACAGTAGTTTTATTTCATAGCGAGCTTTATGGTGTTAGTTGATAGTTTCAAATAGCAATAACAAAAAAAAGGGACTTTATTTTTGATAAAGTCCCCTAAGAGTAATTTGTTTTGCGTTGCTATGATGTACAAACAATTAACCTCGGAGCAAAGGTATGTAATTTCTGCCGGTCCGGCATACGCTCAACGACAAGTGACAGCACTTAAATAGCGAAAAACAAAACATTGCCTATCTTACATAGGATAAGCATAGACCAACGTCCGCCGGAAGTTGACGGTAAACGCTTTGGTGATTGGGAAATGGATACTATTGTAGGACCTAATAACAAAGAAGCCATAGTAAACATGAATAAACTGATACGTCCGGCTACCGAGCTATTGTCCCTGACGGAACAAAGCATGTTTATGGAAAAAATTGCTGTTTATCAATTACAAACAAGCGATGCCTTCGGCATCGGATATATGGAATGGTGTTTTATTTATCTACAAACATGTGACCCCTACGGGGTCATGTCAGAGGATTTATAAACTGATAAGGCAAACCCAAAATTGTTGCAAAGCAACAATGCAGACCCGCCTTGGCTGATGTGGTTTTGACGCAGCGGAAGACTTTTTTGTTACTTTTCTAATCATAAAAAAGTAACAAAAGGAATCTTTATTGTATTTTCGCAATGCTAATGAATCTACGGTCAAAGAATTTATAAATTTATCATTACAATAATATATGTCGTTTCGAAAACTTGAAGTATCTTTGCAAGTTATATGTTTAATGTATTAAAATTGTTTTTATGAGCATTATTAAAGATACCCTGCGAGAAGTGCTGATTTTTCTTCATTTGGATTTGACAAAGAACTTGAAATATGACAGGCTTACAAAGAAAATATTAAAGAAATATCTCAAAAAAGAGTATAATTGTATTGATATTGGTTGTCATAAAGGTGAAATATTGGAGTTGATGATGCATTTTTCTTCGGAAGGGAAACACTACGCATTTGAACCTATACCTTACTTGTGTAAAGAATTGAAAAATAAATATAAAGACAAAGCTAACATTTTCCAATGTGCACTTGCTGATGTAAACGGTGAAACAACTTTTCAACTTGTTAAAAATGCTCCTGCTTATAGCGGAATTAAAAGACGAAAATATGACATTGATAATCCTCAAATTGAAGAGATTGTCGTTGAGGAAAAACGTCTTGATGATGTAATTCCGGCAGATAAAAAAATCCATTTTATAAAGATTGATGTAGAGGGTGGCGAGTTCGGTGTTTTGAAAGGTGCTGAAAATATTTTGAAAACAAATAAACCTGTCGTCTTGTTTGAATGTGGAAAAGGTGCGAGCGAATATTATGGCACAAAACCTGCCGATTTGTATAACTTCATTAAGGGAATAGGCTTGAATATATATACTTTACAAGCGTTTGTCAGCAACAAAAAGCCTCTTACTTGTGAGGAGTTTGAGAAGTGCTTTGATACTAATGCAGAGTATTATTTTGTTGCTGCAGCTTTAAATGCTTAGATGCTTATCTGATGATAAGGTCGCTTTTGTCTTATTCTTTATTGACCAAGTTGATGAAGATTTCCTCCAAATGTCTTTCCGGTTGTCCCATCGATAAGATTGTCAGTCCATTATCTTTGGCATAATTGAAAATTCTGTCTCTTAAATCCTCTTCGGAAGTAAAGTGAATAAGGTATTTTACAGAGTTTTCAAGGTTGTCTTTTAATTCTATTTTATGCTCGTAAGGGAAAGATTTAAAGACATCTGAAGGATAAGGTTTTTTCAATTCTATTTCTATCGATTGCATATTTTGCATTGCAAGAATTTCTTCTGTCTTGGAATTTGCAATTATTTTGCCGTTGTTGATGATAATAACTCTGTCGCAGATAGCTTCAACTTCTTGCATAATATGGGTAGATAGCAGCACAGTCTTGTTTTTGCCTAATTCTTTGATAAGTCTGCGCATTTCTGTTAACTGATTCGGGTCTAATCCTGTTGTCGGCTCATCAAGGATAAGAACTTCAGGGTCGTGTATAAGTGCTTGCGCAAGCCCGACTCTTTGCTTGTATCCTTTGGATAATTCCCTGATAAGTTTATTCTGTTCTTTGGTTAACCCAGTTAACTCAATTATCTCTTTTATTCTGTCTTTCTTTTTTTTGATGTGATATATCTCCGATATAAAGTCAAGATATTCAGCAATATACATGTCAGAATATAGAGGATTGTTTTCTTGTAGATAGCCAATGTGTTTTTTAACTTCTAACGGCGATTCCAAAATATCGTGTCCGCAAACATCTGCAGTTCCTGATGTCGGCTTAAGATAACAAGTGATGATTTTCATCAAAGTGGATTTTCCGGCTCCATTGGGACCAAGAAGACCTACAACTTCACCTTTGTCAATGTGTATACTGACATTGTCTAATGCCTTTTGTGAACCGTAAAGTTTTGTCACACCTTCTATAGTTACTGACATAGAATTTATTTTAATACAATATTATCAGAGGAATTGCTAAAAAAAAAGTGTCCCCGGAGAGATTCGAACTCTCGGCCCAATGATTAAGAGTCATTTGCTCTGCCAACTGAGCTACGGAGACAACTTTGATTTTCAGGGTGCAAAGGTAATATTTTTTTTTGAAAAACATTAGACAGTAAAAAATTATTGATAAAAATAATTTTTTTCGTAGATTCATTAGCATTGCGAAAACACAATAAAAAGTTGAGAAGTTCTTTTTTTACTTTTTTATGATTAGAAAAGCACAAAAAAGTCTTCCGCTGCGTCAAAACCACATCAGCTAAGGCGGGTCTGCATTGTTGCTTTGCAACAATTTTGGGTTTGCCTTGTCAGCTTATAAATCCTCTGACATGACCCCGAAGGGGTCACATATCTATAGCCTGAAATTTATGACACAGCTGCCAACGACCCCGTATGGGTCGCATGTTTGTATGGGTCGCATGTTTGTAATTGATAAACAGCAATATTACCATAAACATGCTTTGTCACTTTAGAGACAATAGCTTGGTAGTCGGTAATTTAGATTCATATAAACAGCGTGCCGTAGGTCTATGCTTATCCTATTTAAGATAGGCAATGTTTTGCTTAATGTTTTTTTACGATGTTTGAGCTTGTGACGACAATACTTCCATAAAGTGCTACCATAAACATTATCCCATCTAATATCGGTATAAATTGTCTCGTGGGATACTGTGACTTTCCCTATGCGTTTGAAATATCCTGATATTTGTTGTGGCGACCATTGTTCTTGAATTAATAATTTATGAACTTCCTGTTTAACTTCCTGTGTATATGTCCGTGGTTTACACATTCGCTGTTTACGTGCTGTCGTTTGTCGTTGAGAGTATGCCGGATGGCAGAAATGCGGTTTGCCATCCGTTCAACGGTTGGGCAGTATGGTTAGTTGCCGATTTTGGAACACTGTCCTGTCAAGTTACACGAAAGTTTATTAGATACCGGAACGCTGAAATACACACTATCTCGGCAATAAAATATACCGCATGTTATAGTGCGTATTTCATTCATTGTCAAACAACTCTGTCGGATTAATTTTAAATTGCAACATTTTTGCCGTATCTCTGCCTCCATCACCACCTTTTCTTTGTATTGTAATTCTTCCTACTCTAAAATTTCCTCTGTTAGTAATTTCAATTTCTCCATTTCCGAAATAGTTCATGCAAAAATTCATTGGTTTTAAAATCCACCTTGCATTTTTCTCAACTTTTTGAGCTACTAACATCCATTCTGCTGCAAATTTTCCCTGCCCTTTTAATATGTCTGAAATAATTAAAGATTGATTTTTCTTTAACCATTTTAAAATAACTTCCTGTTCAGCTTCAGAAAATTCATTTGCAAACATCCTTCTTTTGTCCTTAGGCTTTTTAATTGTAGGTTTTTCTTCGCCTGTATATCTCTTTAAAATTGAAACAACTTCTGTAGGTATAGTCCACATTTCTGTGTATTTATCAACCCATCGCTTATCTATTTGATTAAATCCTTTAGGATTACTT
>JALNXP010000242.1 GCA_023230285.1 Bacteroidales bacterium
TGTTTTTTGCTTTTTCAGCTTCTGTTTGTGCTGCCAGTGCTTCAGTATTTTTTTGACCATTCGCAACACGGGCATTTTCACTTTCGTTAATTTCTGCCGCTGATTTTTTACTATTTTCTGCACGGGTTCGCATGACTTCAGCATGTTTTTTGTCGAGTTCTGCGATTTTGCCTTTTGATTTTTCAATTTGCCCATCAATACCGGCATTAAGTTTTTTAAACCCGTCCATTACCGTTGGTATGTTTTTACCGGTTATTTTGTTAAATGCGGTTATGATTAAATTTATCCCGACCAGAAACGGCGCAAATAATACAGCGGTAGCCGCAACAACTGCCTTTGACATATAGAGTAAACCAATTTTCAAATACTCAAAGCCTTTAAGCATTGCAATTTGTACAATATCCCAGTTTTTGCGAAGTAAAATTATAGCGGCCACAAGAGCAACCACGCCGGCAATTATTAAACCGATAGGGTTTAAATTCATTGCAGTGTTTAAAGCAGTTACCGCCCCGGCAAAGGTAAAAGTACCTGTGGCGCTTGCGGCGCAAGCCGCTGTATATATTCCATTAGCAATTCCAGCGGCTATAACATAAGCATTATAAGCTATAAAAGCAGAGCCGACAACGATTAAAATATCCCCTATGGTTGAAAGTGTACTTGATAAATTATCCCCGGTAGATGCCCATTGAATAAAGCTGTTTATATTTTCATTTATACTGGTTATAAATTCCGTCACTGTTGGCAATAATACACCGCCAAGCACGGCATATAAATCAGTCATACTTTGATTAAGAAGTTTGCCTTGATTTTCATATGCGTCGCTTGTGTTGGCTGCGTCACCAAGAGCGTAATTATAGTCTTGCCAAACGCTCACGTTTTGACCAATCGCATTTTTGCTTTGTTCCATTATTCCAGAAAGAACGGCCTCTCGTTTTTCAAGGTTAGACATTTCTTTCCAAGTTTTGCCAATTGATTCAGCATATTTTCCTTGATTTATTATATTGACATTTAAACCAACCCCAAGTTGTTGCAATGCTCTAAACTGTCCGGAAAGACCGCTTTGGATTGCCTGACTTGCGGTTTCAAAATCAATATTTGAGAAGCTTGAAAGGTCGTTTGTAACACCAACAACAGCCTTTGAAAATTCAGCGGCATTTGCCACGGTGTCACCAAATCCAGTCTGAATATCCTGTAATGATGTCAGAAATTCTTTTGTCGCATTTATTCCTCTTGCGGTTGCTGTCGAGTAATCGGATAGCCATTGGTTTGTTTCGGCTTCAATTCCAGCAAATACAACGCCGTATTTGTTCCCAAGTTCTTCTACGTCTGAAGCGGCGGCAATTATGTCTTTTGTAAACTGCATTATTGCACGAGCCGAAAAATAAACGGCGGCGGTTTTTAAAATATTTACAAAAGCTTGTTGTGCACCTGTTGCTTTTTTTGTTGTTTTTGTGTTTGCTTCAATGTCTTTTGATAGTGTTGTATAATCAGCTTGTAATTTTCTTAATGCTGGATCTTGTGGGCTTAAACCAGATTTTATCAAGCGTTCCATTTCACGCTTTAAACCGGCGGCCTCTTTTTGCATGCCCGCCATTTTTCCACCTGTCGCAGTTGCGGCGGCGGCGGCAAGTTTGTTTCTGTCTGTAAATCTATCTATGGAATCAGTTTTAAATTTTTCTGTAAATTTTTCAATTTTAGATTTCGCATAATCTGAAGAAGCGGCAAGAGAGGCAAAGTCTTTTTCAGCTTGTTCAAAATCGCTTTTAATTCTGAGTGCTAAATCTGCCATTTTACCCCTCTTGTTTTATGTGTTTTTAATTTGATATTCATCTATCAAATTTTGAATCTTTACGCTTGCGTTTTGAAACATGATCAACAAATCATTAAACCATTGTGGAGACTCAAGCCAGTTCATACCTTGCGGGTAACCGAAAAAAGAATAATTCTGCCACAATTTATAATAATACACAAAAGTTTCATACTGAATACCCGGCAATACTTCAGGCGTTTTGCTTTTTTTGCCTTCTTCAGTGTATTCATAAACTTTAAATGACTTTCCGTTTACAGCCTTTTGAATCTCTCTTTGAATAATTAAATAATCTGTAATGTGTTCAGCCTTTGTTTCAAATCCATGTTCCGGAGTAAAATCAGGCGTAAAGCCCAATAGTAAAAGCTTAAATATTACTATTAGGCTTTTGACTCCCCCTCTGTACCTATTTCAGTTGTTTCCGGAAAAAGATAATCTCTTATTTCGGTAAACAATTCAGGCAGTTCAGAGCTTACGGCGTTCGCAAGATCAATGCCGTTTTCAATTTTTTTAATTTCACCATCAACTTCAAGGCTTAGGTTTTCAACTTCTTTCACAAAACCAGAAACAAGATTAAAATCGTTATACGCAAACTGTATACCGCCACGCCCGTCAAACTTAATGTCTTTGTACGTTTGCTTTTCAGACGCACCGGGTATTCTATGAAATATTATTACCATCCTTTCATGGACTGGCAACTCCATGTTGCCATTCCATTTAGGAGTGAATCTTTTTGAAACTAATACTGATTTTACTACCATTTTATTTATCTCCTATAATCTATTATCTTTTATGCGCTGGCTACAATTGCCCTTTTGTAAAATGTTGCAAGTCCTTGACCTTTTGTCCAGCCGTAATCAGCTTTCAAAACGTCTTTAAGAGCAACGTTAGAAGACACTGAATTAAGAATTGCCGGTACAATGTAAAAGTTTTGAATCTTGCCGTTTGTTGTTGCTTTGCTGTTTAGCAATATAAAAAGCAACAGGTCACTGTCGTCTTTTGGTGTAAGAGTGTAAGCACCTTCAGCATCGTCACTAACAATGTCAAAAAACTTGACAAGAAAATCCTGTGAAACGTCTTCAAGCTCTTCTGTTACTTCATCAAATCGCATCATGGTATTGATACTTCCTGACAATGAAGTAAAGCCGTCGGGAACACTTGTATTGTATGGATAATCACAACTATCTGTTGTGTCAATGACACCCATTTCACCTGAAAGTTCAGTATCGACTTTACAAACTTCTGTAAGCGTCAAGGGTATAACTGCGTCACCCGCCGCAAGTGTGATTTGATCCCCAACGTTTTCGGGGCTTTTGAAAACTGCGGTTACGCCAAGAGCAGGAAGCGCACTTCCGGAATCAGCTACCGAATAAATCTTGAACCAAGAGTCAGCCGCAAGAACACCGGATGTTTGCAAAATCCCTTTAGTTGCATTATACAATATTGAGTCTGAGCCTTTAAATTTAATACTCATTTGTTGTTTCCTCCACTTCTTCAATTTCATTTATAAAACTTTGAGTCTTGTTTGTTCTACTTATTTTTGGCGTTCGTGGTGTCCTGACTGTTTTTTTAGTAACTTCTTCTATTTCTTCAGGCTTTGGGTCATACCTTGCGCCGCATTTACTAACTATTGTTTTACAACCACGAATACCACATGTTTTACATTTTGCCATAATTCCCCCTTATGTATTATTCCATATCTTTTAAGTCGCAGCTATCGTTTTCGTGTACCCAAGACACCATAACATAAGAAAAGCAAATTCCATCTGTTGCTTGGGAATAGCTGTCAACTGTCACGCCTTCAATTCTATCAAGTCCCAACTTTTTCGCGTCAAGGTTAAAAATATAATCACTCACAACATCATCATAAGTGGCGGCCGTTTCTTCGTTTATAGACGGCAATTGTAATTGTACTATAACATCGATAACCTGTCTATCTACACTTAAACTTTTATTATCACGATAAAAATATAAACCGAGTTCTTCAGGTTCCCGGCATTCACCAATTTTATAATATCTGAAATTTGTTAAACCTTCTGCGGTCAATAGCGCCGGTAAATTTGTTTCACAAAAGTCTTTCAATTGATTTAGAACTAATCTCATT
>JALNXP010000241.1 GCA_023230285.1 Bacteroidales bacterium
CATACGCACCGGCTATCAATTGGCTTCGCTATGGCATGTTAGCAATTTTCATCATAGCTTTTATCGCCGGCATCGGCTCTGTAGTTGCCCTACTCGACCCTTACAGCTCTTACATATTAACGTGCTGAAATTAAAGGGAGGAATAAAACTTATTGAAATTATTTTTTTACTCATTGTTGTTTTATATTATAATTTGTATTACTTTTGTCGCATTGAAAAACAGGGTTGATAATCAGAGACAGTTTGCTATACTGGAGGGTTATTAACCTTGTTTTTTATTTTATCAAGATTAAAATGCTCATCATCTTGAATGTTATGAATATAAGATACTCCATTTACTGTTTTAATCTCAATATATGACTTCTTGCCCATAAAAGGAATTTCATAGTAATGCCAAATAGTATTATCAGTATGTCCTTTTACTTCATCTCCTTTAAAATCTGGCGAATTTCCTAAATATGTTGCTTGTTTCTTAAATATGGATTTTAAGTAATAAACCGACATATTTCTCGCATAAGGATATTTATGAGGTTTCCCTGTTACGGTTTTAATATCTTGATAAGAAACTGTAAGTTTATCAACGCCACCATTATTAATTTCCCATACTTCACTTTTTTCTTTCAATTGTTTTTGAAAGTGTTCTCTCACTCTATCTCTTGACCATTTAACGCTTGCAGCATCCGTCATACGACAGGCTTTGCAAATAGCCTTTTCATTATCAAAAACAAGGTTTATCGAACCTTTATAAGGACACCCATCGCACCCTTTTGGCAAATACGGGTGTTTTGGCGGGAACACTTTCATCTCTTTATATTAACGTGCTGAAATTAAAGGGAGGAATAAAACTTTAACAAGCCTGCATAAAATAATGCGGGCTTGTTTTCGTTATTTACACAACTAACACATATTCAAATGAAGAAAATAGACGGCTATTTAATAGCAGATTTTACAGCTTTAATTACGATAATATTGTTCTTAGTGTTTATTGCTTATAAAAACTCACCAAAATATTTTAGTGGTGCTTTAGCAGTTACAGGAATACTCATATTCGTTCAAGATACCTTTGGCAAAGCTCAAATCATCAATAAAACAAGCAAAACGATTTGCTCAAAGGATGAATCTGATTCGACAACGTCAGCCATCAGCGCAGGTGGAAACAAAAACAGTATAGATGGAGTGAAAATAGACGGTATTGTTTATAAGATTCCAAACGGCGTACATGCTATAGCTACAGAGCAAAACAGAATAAAGGTGATTTCGGTTATTGGCAGTATAATTTATCATGCCGGCGGCGGACTGCTCACCACACTTCCGGATGAAAGTTGGAACGCTCTTTTTGAGAGTGATTGCTAAAATAAGTAACCATTCAAATTTATGTCAAATGAAAAAAATAGACGGCTATTTAATAGCAGATTTTACAGCTTTAATTACAGTGATATTGTTTATACTGTGTTTATTGCATAAAACTTCAATCAAGTATTTAGGTGGTACTTTAGCAGTTACAGGAATACTCATATTCGTTCAAGCTACCTTTGGCAAAGCTCAAATTATCAATAAAACAGGCAAAGCGATTTGTTCAAAGCCAGAGATTGAAGATAAACCAATATCAAATATTAACGACCAAGAAAGCAAAAGCAGCATTGACGGAATTAAAATGAATGGTATAGTTTATAAAATTCCTGACGGCGTACATGCTATAGCAACAGAGCAAAATAGAATAAAAATAAATTCAATTATTGGTAGTGTTGCTTATTATGCAAAGGGCGGACTACTCACCACACCTCCGGACGATAGTTGGAACGCTCTTTTTGAGAGCGATTGTTAAAATTTCGGTGCGTTATTATAAATAATGTCTATCATATTAGAATCTACATGATTGGTGTATATAGTCGTCATATCAAGACTGTGATGGTCTGCAAGTTGTTTAACTGTCAGCGGGTCAATGCCGGATTTAATCATCTCTGTCATCGCAGTATCGCGTAAGCTGTACAATTGCATTTCATCCGGCAAATTAATCTCACGGCGTAATCTATTCCACGACTTCGTGAATTTTGAAGCAAATACCGGTTTACTGCCAGGGCACATTTCGTTACCAAAAACATATAAATTAGGATTTTTGCCTGCTAAATATTGTAAATCATTGATAAGGTCGGCTGTCATCGCAGCGTATCGACAGCGATGATTTTTTGCATTTTATATTAACGTGCTGAAATTAAAGGGAGGAATAAAACAAATTAAATATTATGTCAAAAATCACAGTTTACATACCAAGCGGCAAAAACTTACACACAACGGGAATGGCTTACACAAAAGCTGCAATCTATGGCGCTGCCTTGCATACTGATGCTGTCATGTTTAATTATCAAACGGACAAACTTAGAACTCGGGGGTTTCAATATGACAATAATTTGATTTTACGTTCTTCCGAAGGTGTGGAGATTGAATTAATTGACGTAAAAATAAATGTAACTCATCCGAATAAAATTGCAGAAACCTCATTGGTAGGTCGTGACGGTACGGTTAAAGAGTTTGTTCAACGTCAAGATTACGCAGTAAGAATCGGTGGAAATTTGATTGGTGAAAAAGACAAATTTCCCTACGACTTATTACGCACACTATTGTCAATTTTGAATAAGCAGGAAAGTTTTGAGGTTGCAAGTATGTATCTTGAGCTATTTGGTATTAGTAAAATGGTTTTAAAAAATGCCGATTTTAATCAGAATGAATTAAAGTTATTCAATGTAATGCCTTTTTTGTTGACATTCGTAAGTGATGACGATTATGATTTTTTAGTGGAGGAATGATGCGAAAGATTCAATTAACACCAGGCCAAGTATCAACAAATTTGATGGTGAAATCAGGGTTCGATTTTACATATCGTATAGTAAAATCGGGGAATCCGTCAACAAATTGCCACTCTCCACATTTATTAGGAAATGAAGTGACTTTTTTTACTTTTAAGTCTGACCATACAGATTCCGTTACCTCTACATCAAAATCAGCCCACACTGATTCCACCACCCTAACCTTTCCATACAAAGGAATTCCATTACATGTACAATTCTCCTTATCGAAGACGGGATCGTCACCGGTATTGATATTTAACATTATGAATGGCATTAATATAAGAAAAAACAAACTTTTCATAGCTTAAATATTATGTTAACACTTCAATGTGAAATAAAAATCGCGTACAAAGATACAAATAAAATATTAACGTGCTGAAATTAAAGGGAGGAATAAAACAAGAGGATTGGCGTTAAAGACAAAATCAGAAGAGTATTATGCGCATTTCAAAGATTGACACGTTTTGTGTCCGATTCTCCGAATAACCAATCTATACCGAAAGAATTATAATCTTTTTCGGTAATAGGGCTAAGTGCGTAGATAATTCCGTAGCTTTGCCCCCCCCAAATTGATTTTACATCTTTTGGCACATCAGTAACATCGCATTCTTGTATATGGTCAACCGATTTTGCATACCGCCTTTCACCGTCTACCCGTATAACGGTATCTGCCATATAAATTTGATAATATTCCATAACAACATGATTTAATAAACATACTGGTCAGCCACTCGCATCCCACCGCCTTGTTTCGTGCGCTATATCACTACTGATAAAGCCTTGTCCGCTGTGTTTGTTTCAAATTTCATGGTGCAAAATTACTAATTTTTTTATCTAATAACAAACCAGCTTCGGTCAAATTCGGCGTATTTTATGTTTTTTTTAACTTTTAAAAGGCTGTTTGTATAAAAAAACAGGGTGAAAAGTATTTTAATTGTAATTACTTGGCTATCTATATTAACGTGCTGAAATTAAAGGGAGGAATAAAACTAGAAAAGTCAAACGTAAAGAATAAAATAAAGATGATATGCACAAATAAAACCATTCCGATAGAAGGCAAAGGCA
>JALNXP010000002.1 GCA_023230285.1 Bacteroidales bacterium
AAATCTAATAAACCGTTTTTAGAAGTATATTTCTGTCCATTGTAATTTATAGTTAAGCCTGTGTTAAGGTAACAATAGTTCCATAAAAGGTCATCAATATATTCTTCAATAAAATGATATTTTCCGAATAGCTTTTGGTCAGGAGTAAAATAGATGTAAGTGCCGTTCTTTTCTTGTGTTAATTCGATGTTGTTGTCATTAATGACTTCGCCTTCTTTAAACTCTACTGTTTTGCTTTCGCCATTACGATAAGCGACGGCTTTAAAGTAAGAAGATAATGCGTTTACGGCTTTTGCTCCAACGCCGTTAAGTCCTACTGATTTTTTAAAAACCGATGAGTCGTATTTTGCGCCGGTGTTGATTTGCGAAACACAATCTTTTAACTTGTTTAACGGAATGCCTCTGCCATAATCTCTTACAGCCACACTGTTGTCGGTAATGTTGATTTCAACGGTTTTACCATAGCCCATCATAAATTCATCGATAGAATTATCTATGATTTCTTTTATCAGTATGTAGATGCCGTCATCGGGAGAAGAACCATCGCCGAGTTTGCCGATATACATACCGGGTCTGAGGCGTATATGTTCATTCCATTTTAAGGATATAACTTTATCTTCGCTATATTCCATGCTGGCAAGAAGGTCATTATTGTTATCTATTTTTTCAGTACCCATGCGTCTTTAAATTCTTTTTTGCGTAATTGTGTTTTATATTGATCTGCTTCTGCAAAGTTATAAAAACTTTTAATAGCAACGCGTATTTTTTTATCTTTTAAGATATATAGAGCTTCTTCGTAGCCGCGATTTTTTAAATTTGTAACCATTTGCTC
This sequence comes from Bacteroidales bacterium, assembly GCA_023230285.1. GTDB lineage: Bacteria > Bacteroidota > Bacteroidia > Bacteroidales > BM520 > RGIG7150. The sequence continues at coordinate 833 of JALNXP010000002.1, forward strand.
AGCTTTTTCCGAGGTAGTGGCAACTGCTACTATGACGTACCAAGTGTCACGCTCTGCCGGCATGCTGTCGGCGTTTACAATACTGTCAGTGCTTGTGATAATGTCTTGGTTTACAACTTCTTGTGCAATATTGATAGTATCATGTTCTGTGATAATGCTATCTCTTATATTGTCATCAGCTTTATTATCAGACACATAAGAGCTGTTTTTTGCATCTGATTGTGTTTCTTTTTCTAATTTGTCACAAAAAATCACATTTCCGCTGTTGTCTTTTGTTGGTCCAAACCAAACGCAGGCAAAGTTTTCAAAAACAGCAATGCCTATTGATACCCATTTTGAAGTGGCATTAGGAGGCTTGTTAAGTATTATGTTTTTAAACGTGTCAGACTTGAGCCAAGTGTCAAATATGTCATTTGCGTTGAAATCTTTATTGCTATAGTACACTATTTCAATTGATTGTCCCATGTAATTGGTAAGTTCCGCAGGTTTGGCTTTCATAGCTTTTATTGCGTATTTACTTTTGTCATAGCATAATTCCTTCCATCGTCCTTTGTTTGACCACGAATTAAAAGAGCCACATTTTTTATATGGTTCATTTATAAATAAATCTTTGGCGTGAACATCAGCAACATAACAAAGAGATGCAGAAAATTCAAGTTCATTCAACTTGTTTTTATGTCTGTATTTGTTGATTAAAGAAAATAGTTCTTTCTCTGTATTATCAATGCAGACGGCATAAGTGTCCTGTGAAAATACTTGTAGTGAGAGGATAATGAAAAAAATTGTCAGTATAAATGTTTTCATATTTAGCTTACAATTTAAGATTTCAAAGATACAACAAAATCGTGAATATTGGTAAGCAGAGGAAATTAAATTATCAACAAATAATAATACAAAAAGGGAATTTGACATTCATCAACTTCCCTTTTATTATTGATTTGCATTTATAGCTTTGATTATGCGTATAATTCTGTAAATATGTCGCGTAATGCTTGGCATTCGCGTAAGATTTGCAAGGTGATTTCGGCGTGACCTTTTGTATATCCGTTACCTACAATCATAGTTACGTCGCTACCGACACCTTCTGCTCCTAAAGCGGCTTTTGTGAAGCTGGTTGCCATAGAGAAGAAGTATACGATACCGGTATTTTTGGTGCAGAGTATAGAAGTCATCTCTGTATCAGGTATGTTAACATTGTTGATTGTGATGTCAGCCATTTTGCCGTCAGTATATTTGCTGATGATTTCCATAGTAGCGACTGGGTCGGTTGCAGTTCCTGAGAATACATAGTCACAGAAGCCTAATTTATTCAATCTGTCTGTAGATTTTTGGCTGTGGCACATACCTATAACTTTACCTGTGACACCAACTCTTTTTTTAGCTTCATAGCAGCATAACATTCCGGATTTACCGCCGGCACCAATTATTAACACTGTATCTCCCGGTTTGCATAATTTAGCTGTTTGAGCAGGTGCACCGGCTACGTCAAGTGCTGATAAAGCAAGGTTTTCCGGCATGTCGGCAGGGATTTTTGCGTAAATACCGCTTTCAAACAAAATAGCTTTCCCGTCAATATCTACTTGGTCGATGTCGGCTCTGATAGCTTTTATCTTGTCAATGCGTAATGGAGTTAATGATAAAGACACTAATGTAGCTATTTTGTCGCCTTCTTTCAGGTCGATTTTGCCTTTGAGAGCATCGCCAATTTTTTCTACAGTGCCGAGCAGCATGCCGCCGGAGCCTGTCCACGGATTACGATGTTTGCCTTGTTTTGCAACAATATCCATCATAATCTCGGCTATTTTTTTAGGGTCGCCGTTAGCTCTTGCCGAGATGTCGGTGAACGATGCCGAGTCAATGTTTAAGGTTTGGACATCTATCAATATTTCGTTATCGTAGATTTCGTCCATGTTGTTATCTATTTTATTTGCCGGTTGTGGCAGTACGCCTTTCGGCTCAATTACACGGTGAGTACCGTATTTATTTCCATGTTTTTGCATATTATAAAATTATAATTTGAATTATTTTTTATGATTTATTTAATTGGTTTTAAACCGAGTATTTTTCTTGCTTCGTCTGAAGTTGCTATTTCTCTGCCGAGTTCTTTAGCTAAGCGCACAACTTTTGCCACTAACTCGCCGTTAGATTTTGCCAATACACCTTTTGCGAGGTAGAGGTTGTCTTCAAAGCCGACTCTTACATTACCGCCCATAGCTATTGCGACTGCTGCCATTGGAAAGGCGTTGCGTCCGACACCGGTGACTGTCCAAGTAGCATCAGCAGGTATTTTGTTTACTAACCAACACAAATCTGCAGCTGTGGCAGGAGTACAACCCGGCACGCCTAATACAAAGTTTATCTGCATGGGGTGCCCCGGAATAAAGCCTTTACGAACCATCGTCAATGCTGTGTCTAAATGCCCCATTTCAAAACATTCGTACTCCGGTTTTATGTTGTTTTCTATCATACGTTTGCCAAAAGTGCGCATCATAGGCATGGTGTTTTCGAAAACGTCATCTCCGAAATTGCATGTTCCGCAATCCAATGTTGCCATTTCAGGGAAAAGCTCTGTGGGCTGTAAGCGTTCTTCAGCAGTCATGCCTACAGCTCCGCCTGTAGACGGTATCAAAATTACGTCCGGACAAACTTTACGAATAGCATCAATACATACTTTGAAACGCTCTTTGCTTTGAGTAGGAGTGCCGTCATCTTCTCTGACATGCAGATGAACTATGGCTGCGCCTGCGTCTACTGCAGATTTGGCTTCTTTTACGATTTCTTCAACAGTATAAGGAACAGCAGGATTCTGCTCTTTTGTTACTTCTGCACCACATATAGCGGCTGTGATAATAAGTTTCTCCATAGCTTATTTGTTGTTTGTTTTTCTTTGACAATCTTTTGGTACTACACAAGTTCCGCTTGCACGGCATACTACTACAGGTTCTGCAAGCACATCTGCCGCCGATGCTGAAATGTCAGTACGTGGTATGATGACCTTTCTTGCTTCAAAGACCATTTTGCGGGAACTGTTGCCTACATGGGTAATCTCGCCGGTAGCTTCAATGAAATCTCCGGCATATACAGGCGCTAAAAATTCTACATTGTCGTAAGCACAAAATAAACCTTCGTCACCGTCTTGAATAATTAATAACTCTGTGGCTACATCGCCGAATAAATTCAACATTCTTGCGCCATCTACCAAGTTGCCGCCGTAATGAGCATCATGTGCGCTCATACGTACTCTGATTAATGATTTTACTGCCATATATTTTTGTTTTTTTTTATGCTACAATGTAATCTACCAATATGCCCTGTGTTTTAACGTTTTCCGGAGCTATTTCGCCTACTTCTACCAAGTTTTCTACTTCAGCAATTACAACATCTGCTGCTGTTGCCATCAACGGATTGAAGTTTTGAGTCGTTCCTTGATAAACAAGATTACCGGATTTGTCGCCGATAGAAGCACCAATTATTGCCATGTCTGCTTTTATTGGAAGCTCAAGTAAGTACTCTTTTCCCTCTATCTCAATTATGCGTTTTCCTTCGGCTACTATTGTGCCTATGCCTGTTGGTGTTAATACGCCGCCTAATCCTGCACCTGCTGCACGTATTCTCTCGGCTAAAGTACCTTGCGGACATAATTCAACTTCCATCTCTTTGTTGTTCATTTGCTCTATAGTGTTGGCGTTAGTGCCAATGTGAGATGCAATAACTTTTTTGACTTGTTTGTTAGTGACGAGGATGCCCACGCCTTTATCAGGGAAAGCAGTGTCGTTACCGATAATAGTTAGATCTTTAACGCCCGACTTTGCAATGGCGTCTACAATTTTTTTCGGAGTACCGCATGCCAAAAACCCTCCAAACATAATTGTCATGCCGTCTTTTACCATCGAAGCAGCTTCTTCTGCCGTAATAAACTTTGCCATATAATTTTATTTTAAATGTTATGTTTTTAGAAACGACAAAGATAACTGTTTTTTTTGTTTTTTTATTGAAAGTTTTTTTTTTTTTTGCCTCGGATGTCGTTTTTTATCGGTTTAGATAGGACACGGATTTACGCAGAAGTTACGGATACGCACTAAAAAAATCTGTGTCAGAGATGATTACGTAGAGACAGGTCACGACCTGTCTCTACAATTACGTTATTCAAACGCCGGTTGAAGACGCAAATTTTTGCGTCTCTACAATCTCCAATCGCTAATACAGCGTTTCTTCGTGTCAAAATTTACGCCTATCTTGAACAACTTGCGGCTGTCCATGGCAAAAGGCTTCGCATAACCCTTCTCATCTATCTGGCGAAGAGCATCTTCAGCACTGCCGTCTAACTTAAATTCGAGGATGTAAATATAGTCTTTCGTCTTGATAATCATGTCTATACGACTCTCGCTTGTTGGTCGCTCGACAGTAGTGTAGAAGCCCATCATCTTCATTATCAGATAGAACACATTCTGAAAATACAACTCCGAATTGCCGACTATCTTATAATCCGTATCAGACATTAAAGCCGACATACACTTCATAAAATCTTCCGCATTGCCGCTACGCACATCGTTGACAAATTTAGATATAGAGAATGATGATGCTCCCTCACGTGTTGCATAAAACGGTATCAAATATTTGATAAATCCGAATTCCACTTCCTTGTTCGGAAAGCCGAGCTTATATAGTCCAAACTCTTTATCATAACCTTTTATTGTCAGATAACCGCTCTGATACATTATCGGTATCGGACTCAGTGAAAGAGAATCAATGCTGTAAAGGACATCTCCGGTCGCTTCTTCTTCGGTAAGTTTGGGCAATGAATAATCGTCTTTTCTAAGCAGTTCCACGAGGAATGACGGCGTGCCGGTTTCAAACCAATAGCTGCCGAATTTTTGAGTCCTTAAGGCTAGAAGTAAACTAAACGGGTTATACATACCTGTTCCATCTTCTACAAAATGATAACCGTCATACATTAGTTTTAACTGTGCGCAAGTTTCTTCATAAGAAATCTCATTATGTTCGGCGACTTCGTTCAGCGATTCTTCAAAATACTCATGTATTTCGGCTTCGGTTATGCCGCAAATCGTCTGGTATTTCTCATCCATAGAAATATCAGCAAGATTATTCAAGTCGCTGAAAATGCTGATTTTGCTGAATTTTGTGACACCGGTAATGAATGCAAATTTGATATATTTGTCGTGCGTTTTGAGGACGGAATAGAACGCTTTTAAAGTGCTACGATGTTTTGTTTGTAATTGCTCATCTGTAATTGTCTGAAGCAGTGGCTTGTCGTATTCATCAACAAGGACGACTACCTGCTGACCGGTTTTTTCGTAGGCACGTTCGATGACACCTGAGAATCTTAACGAAAGAGATGTTTCAGTATCGTTTCTTCCGTAAATTTCTTCCCATCTTGAAAGATAATACGATAGAATCCTATTAAGACCTTCCGGGTCTTTATAATTCTCCATATTCAAATCCAAATGCAGCACAGGATACACTGTCCATTTTGTTTCAAGCGTTTCCATTGCAAGACCTTTGAATAAATCTTTCATGCCACTAAAATAGGCTTCTAAGGTAGACAACAGCAGGCTCTTGCCAAAACGCCGCGGACGACTGAAAAAATAATATTTGCCTGTGTTTGCAAGTCGGTATATTAATGCTGTTTTATCAACATAAACATAGTCGTCTCTTAATAGGCTTTCAAAACTCTGTATTCCAACCGGATATTTCACGTCTTCGTTATTTATTTCCATGCAAAGGTAATATTTTTATGTTATTAAATATAAATATGAAATTATTTTATTTCATATATATCGTAAAAATTGCAAAAACGTTACCATGTTTTATATGGTTAAATTATGTTAATAATATTTTAAAAACGCGCCAATGAAAAAAGTGTTGGCAATTTTGGCAAAAAAACGTCTAATATCTTGATAACGTGTAATATAATATCTTGAAAAATTATAGTAAAGATACGATGCGTCTCGTCTATACTAAAAAACATAATTTAATTAAGGTTATATAAGATAAAAAGCATAATTTTGCATAAAAAACAAATGGATATGTCTAAAAGAATAATGAAAGCCGGTAACATGTTGAATCCTACGCCGGTTGTAATGGTCAGTTGTGGCAATACTATTGATGAGTATAATATTATAACGGTTGCATGGACGGGTACGCTGTGTTCCAATCCGCCGATGTGTTACATTTCCGTAAGACCTGAAAGGCATTCTTATGCAATCATAAAACAAAGTGGCGAATTTGTCATCAATCTTGTGACTGACAAACTTGCTGCATGTACAGACTGGTGTGGCGTTAAGTCCGGTAAGGATATCAATAAGTTTCACAAGACAGGACTTACACCTGTGCCTGCGTCACAGGTTAAAGCACCTTTGATACTTGAGTCTCCAATTAATATCGAATGTAAGGTAAAACAGATTATCCCTTTAGGCTCACATGATATGTTTCTGTCTGAGATTGTGGCTGTTGATGCCGACAATGCGTTATTTAATCCGAAAACAGATGCCTTTGATTTAAAAAGAGCTAAACTCATCTGTTATTCCCATGGATTGTATTATTCCTTGGGCAGAATTATCGGAAAGTTCGGCTTCTCTGTCGCAAAAAAATAGAGACACAAAACTTTGTGTCTCTATTAAATCTTAAACGCCTGAACGATTAAACGGCTGTAAGTTTCCTTATCTGCTTTCTTGCCATGAAAAATGCTAATAGCGATGATGCTGTGTCTGATATTGGTATGGATAACCAAACGCCGACAGTACCTAAAATTGGAGGTAATATTATTAACATAGGAATTAAAAATATCACTTGTCGTGTTAAAGAGAGAAGTATTGACTGCCCGACTTTGCCTATGGATTGGAAGAAGTTGGATACCACCATGCCTATACCGGCTATTGGAAAGGCTATAGACGAATAACGCAGTCCTTCTACGGATATTTTTATAAGTTGTTCATCATCGGTAAACATTCTTGCAATACTGTGTGGAAAAAACATACATAAAATGAATCCCGCTGTCATTATTATAGTAGCAATGATATTTCCTAATTTAAGTGTGTCTTTGAGTCTGTCATATTTTTTAGCTCCGTAGTTGAAGCCTAATATTGGCTGCATACCTTGTGTTACTCCTAAAACTACCATTACAAATAGTAATGTAATGCGGTTGATTATTCCGTAAGCACCTATGCTGATGTCGCCGCCTATCGATTTTAATGATTTGTTTATGAAGATTACAACTATACACGAAACGGCGTTTACTAAAAACGGTGCTAATCCTATTGAAATACTTTCGCCTGCAAGTCGCATATCGAACCTGAACAAATCTTTTTTGAAATGTATGAATGATTTAGGATTGAAAAAGTGGATTAACTCAATAACAAGTCCAAAAACTTGAGCAATGACAGTCGCAATAGCTGCTCCTTTGATGCCTAAATGAAATACGAAGATAAATAAAGCGTCTAATATACAGTTTAATACGATAGTTATGAGCGGTATAATCATGGCTAAACGCGGGTAGCCGGAGCTTCTTAACAATGAATTTAATCCAAAGTATAAGTGTGTGATGATGTTTCCGTAAAGTATATAGCGCATGTAGTCGTAGGCGTAGGGTAGCAGCGTTTCACTTGCGCCGAAAAGCGTTAATATAGGCTTTAAAAAAGCTAAGCCGATTACCATAACTACTAAGCCTAAACTAATGTTTAATATCACTAAGTTGGATAGTAATTTTACCGCAGTATTATAATCTTTTTGTCCGATTTTTATAGATGTCAAAGCGGCGGCTCCAACACCTACAAGCGTGCCGAATGCCGTCATCAGGTTCATTAAAGGAAATGTTACTGCAAGCCCTGAAATTGCCATAGCTCCAACTCCATGACCAATGAAAATACTGTCTACTATGTTGTATATCGATGATGTTATCATCGTGATAACAGACGGTAGCGCATAATAAGCTAACAGCTTCGATATTTTTGCCGTGCCTAATGATAACGGATTGCCTAAGTCGTTATTCATACTAATTTTTAAGTAAAGTCTCTAACCTCATTCCTCGTGAACCTTTTATGAGTATTATCTTATTATCTAAATCCATTATGTTTACAGATGCTTTCGCCTCTTCTACAGTATTGTAACATTCAAAGTTTTTGTTGGCTTCGATAAAGTTTTTGCCTATCAGAATTACTTTTTCCAATTCCATGCTTTCTAATATGCTAACTATGTTTTTGTGTTCCTCAATGCTCGATTCTCCAAGCTCGAACATATCTCCTAAAATTACTGTCTTATGAGGAACTTTGATGTCGTTAAATGCTTGCAATGCTGTTTTTAAACTCGAAGGGTTTGCATTGTACGCATCACTGATGACAGTGTTTGTACCGACTTGTATTATCTGTGAACGATTGTTGTCCGGTAAATAGCTGTTTAAAAATTGACAGATGTCTTTTGCATTTACGTCAAAGTATCTGCCAACACAAACTGCTGCTAACATGTTGATAATGTTATACTTTCCATACATTGCGCTTGCTACATCGTAATCATCGGAATCTTTATAAGTCCATTTAAAGTTGATGTTGATGCTGTTGTTGTTGATAATCCCGACACAATCCGTGTTGTCGTGATTTTCTATGCCATACGTACATATAGCAGTGGAAGCCGGTAGGTGAGACATCAATATTTTATCATCAGCATTGACAAATATTGTGCCTTTTGATTTTTCCAAATGGCGGTATAAAGCTGTTTTTGTATCAATGATATTTTCAATATTTCCGAAGCCTTCGAGATGTGCTTTGCCGATTGTTGTTATTAAGCCGTAGTTCGGATTGCAGATATTGCATAACTGCTCTATTTCTCTAATATGGTTTGCACCCATCTCAACTATCAGCATTTCGGTGGTATCATTGGCACTTAATATCGTAATTGGTACTCCGATGTGGTTGTTTAGATTGCCTTTTGTTGATACTGTTCTGTATTTTGTTGATAATGTACCGGATATCAATTCTTTAGTAGTTGTTTTGCCATTAGTTCCTGTGATGCCTATAACAGGGCATGATAACTTGGAACGATGATATATTGCTAATTCTTGCAATGATTTTAGACAATCATCCACCAATATGTAGTTATCGTTATCTATATAATAGGTATCATCGTCTATTACAGCGTACTTGGCTCCGTTGTTTATGGCGTTGGCGGCAAATTTATTTCCGTTAAAATTTTCGCCTTTTAATGCAAAGAATATGGAGTCTTTTAAAATATTTCTGCTGTCGGTTGATATTCCTGAGCAGTTACGAAATATATTGTATAGATTTTCTATTTTATAATTTTGCACTATGTTTTTGTTTATTGAAATGTGATTATTCATAAAAAATAAAATTTCGATACTTCAATATCGAAATTTTATTTTTTTATATTATAAATGAGGAAGTTACAAGTATCAAGCTGTTTTAAAAGAATGATGCAGCGGCATTAATAATTAAATGTAACTTGCTGTCCTGTTCTATCCATTACGCAGCGGAAGCCAATGTAGTTAGTTGCTTCATTTTGGTGCAGATAACGTCTGGCACTTGGGCTTAGGTAATAAGCGGGGTCAAGCCATGAACCGCCTTTGTAAACTCTTGTTTCATCAGAAATCAGAGAACGATTGCCATACTGATACATGTTTTCGCTTACTAAGTTATCGTTTTCCATGTCGTTGTGCCAACTGTTTTCATCGATTTGTGATAATGCGTCTCCGTCTAAGTAGTTGATGTTGTCGGCTTGTCTGTAGTTTCTTCTGGTTTTATTATCTTCTATGGAAACCTTTTCATAAGTCAGATTGCCATATTCATCTTTTTCGACCAAGTTGCCGTCAGCATCTCTTACTGGTTGTGTAAAGATGTTTCCTCTTACGGGGTTCATGTCAGCGACATCGTAGAAGCTGCTTGGACGATATACGTCGAACACCCATTCGGCGACATTACCTGCCATGTTATACAAGCCGTAGTCGTTGGGCCAGTAAGAGCCGACTTCGGCAGGAAACATAGAACCATCGTTTAATGCGCCTGCAACGCCCATGTAATCTCCCGAATTTGGACGGAAGTTAGCCATCAAGCTGCCATAATATTCTTTAGAATCTGTACGAATGATATTTTTATTCCATGGATAAATTCTTTTTTCCGCTATGTTGTTAGCATAAGAGTTTCCTACTAAGCCATAAGCAGCATATTCCCATTCAGCCTCGGTTGGAAGTCTGTAATTAGGCAATAAAATACCGTCTTCCCACCTTACACCTCTTTCACCTGTGCCGTTAGGATTGTTATCTTTTAAATTTTTATTTACATTACCTATGTATTGATTTGCCAAGTATGTGGCTGTGGTAAAATGGTCTCTGCTGTTTTGTGCAGGGTCGTGATTTAAGATGCCATATTCGACTAAAATCTGTTCGTTTACACGGTCGGAACGCCATAGACAATAATCTTTGGCTTGTACCCACGAAACACCTACAACAGGATAATTACGATATGAGGGGTGACGTAAATAGTTTGTCACCATCGGTTCGTTATAGCCTAATTTTGCTCTCCATACTAAGGTGTCGGGTAGTGCTTTACGAACTATTTCAGGATAGTCTTTACCATAAATTCTGCTGAGCCAATACAAATATTCGAGATAATCGACATTGGCGACTTCTGTTTCGTCCATATAAAATGATGAAATAGACACTCTGCGTGCTGCATTGTCAAGTTCGCCCATAACATTATCCGTAACTTGCCCCATCGTGAAAGTTCCGCCTTCAATAAATACTAAGCCCGGACCGGTTACTTGTTCCTGATATTTGTTTTGTACGAAGAAGCCTCCGTTCTCAGCTTCGTTGTATTTCCATCCTGTTTTAGAAGAATATGCGGATTTATTACTGCAACTTGAACATGTTAACAGACCCGCTAAAACTAAAATTAAATACGCCGTTTTTCTCAAATTCATTTTTTATACTTTTTATATTTATTAATAACTAAAACATTGGTGATTTTATTGCACCGATTACTCTTTTTTGTTGGTAACCATTTGTAGAAAATTTTATTGCAACAGAAATTTCATGTGCACCATGCGATGACGTGCCGATTCCCATGAAATTAAAGTCGTATGAATATCCAACGGAAAAATTGTTGTATGTTACACCAACAAGCCCACATATTACATGAGTGTTGGTGTTGTTGAACCAAATATTGCTTTTATACCACAAGCCAACCGTCAATAATTTCATACATGAATATACTCCTATGTTGATTTGATTGTATTCGCTTTGTTTTTGAAATAATACGTTAGGCGAAATATAGAAATCTCCACTTCTGTCTAACGGTATTATTCCGCCTGCATGACATATATATTTTATTGCCAATCGGTCGGATGACTGTTCAAGTCCGTCATCTCCGTAAAAATATACACCTTCGCGAGGCATGGTGACGTGAGATGCACTGAAACCGCCATATACCATATTGGAATATGAACAATATAAGCCTAAAGCAAAATCAGAGACGATGTCGTTATAACTTTCTATTCCTTCGCTTGTTGTGCCGCTTGTGCCATCAGGAAGTACTATGTTGTTGGCGTTCAAGGTGTTCATTTTTACTCCGCCTGCGATTCCGGCTCTTATGTTGAAGTCCCGCGCTACTTGCAAGTCGTATGAATATGATGCCATAGCATAATAGTTGTTTATTATGGCATCCGATTGATAGCCCATGACTTGTATGCCGACACCGCTGTTTATGCTCGAAATGTTTTGCTCGTATGTAATGCTGTAAGTGTTAAATGCCGATATTCCGGGCCATTGATTTCTGTAATTTATTCCAACTCTTGCACCTTCAACGTTACCTGTCAATGCAGGATTTATATATACGGGACAAGCATAAAATTGAGAAAAAGCCGGATCCTGCGCTTTCATAAAAAAGCAACTGAACATTAATATTCCGACACTTACGCTCTTTTTCATAATTATTTATGATGGTTTTAACCGCTTTTTTTCAACTCAAAATTAAACTACAAAGATATATATTTTTACTGAAATAAACAGCTCCCGTAAAAATAAGTTTTTACAATAAAATTAACAACCATATCGTTAAAAATATTGTATTATTGCAAACTAATTTGTTTACGTATGAAACACCATAAAATACTTCCTATATTTTTATTGCTGCTGCCACTATTGTCTGTTTCTCAAACAGTTTCACTGAATTGGACAAACAACAGAATAATACGCAATTTCGACGATTCTTCAGTGATAGTTATGAATTTTGACGGTGCACAGCATCTCCCCGAATACGATTTTCTGCCGCTGTTCTCCGAAAATATTCAACTCGCACATAACATGATAAGTGTGAATTTCAAAATAAATGAAATTTCCGAAATACCACAAGAAGACATCGAAAATGTGTCCGGATTGGAAATGGTAAAGCAGGATTTTGTCTTCAATTATGATTTTTCTACTTTCAGAAAAAGTCCTGTGTTGCTTATTTCTGTTATTCCGGTTAGATATAATGCCGGCACATCAAAATACGAAAGACTGGAATCTTTTTCTTATGAGATTTCCGACAACATAAATATTTCACATAATGCAAAATCTTCAGGAAAGAGTTATGCTTCAACGTCTGTACTTAATACGGGTGCGTGGTACAAGTTTTATGTCTCGGAAGACGGCTTCTATAAAATTACATATCAAGATCTTGCAACTTTAGGCATTGATGCGGCTTCTGTTAATCCGAAGACTGTTAAAATTTACGGCAACGGCGGCAGAATGCTTCCGGAACTTGCCGGCTCTTTCAGATATGATGACCTGCATCAGGTGCCGATATGGGTGTCCGGCGAAGATGACGGCTCTTTCGATACCGGCGATTATATCCTGCTTTATGCAGATGGTCCTCATGAATGGTCTTACAACCAATCAGATAATGTGTTTATGTTTTCTAAAAATCTTTATACAACGCAAACATGTTATTTTATTACATTTGGTGGCAACGCAGGCAAAAGAATGGCTTACAGAACTCCTGTAGCTGATGATGCTCAACAAACCTTGAATTATTATACTGCTTATGACGCTTTAGAGTCTACGCTCACCATGCCTGATAAAATGAAATCAGGTAAAAGATGGCTCGGCGAAGCTTTTGACTCGCAAACAAGCAAGTCGTTTTCTTTCAATTTTAGTAATGTTTTGACTTCTCAGCAAGCTAAAATAGTTTATAGAGTGGCCGGTCGCCAACTTTCAAATTCTTCGGCTTTTGAAACTACAGTCGAAGATTATAACTATACAGATATTTTCCGCCCTGTAGGAACTACGCTCGGCGCAAGATATGCCCAAGTAGGCGATCATGTGGCTTCTTTTACACCTTCGTCTAATGCAGTTGTCGTTAACATGAAGTTTACAAAACCAGAAACAACGGCTTCGGCTTGGCTTTGCTATATATATCTCAACGTTTATTGTAATCTTGCTTATTCTTCCGGTGACTTGTTCTTTAGATTGGAACAAAATAAAATCACTGCCGATGTTGCTGAATTTCAAATTGCTACTACTGCCAACACCTCTAATCTGAAAGTATTGGATATTTCAGACCCTGTGGCACCGGAGCTTGTAGAGTTTGAAAAATATTCCTCCGGAATTAAAATTAAGTTTAATAATGATGGACTTCATCAGTTTGTATGTACTGATGGTTCTAATTATAAGAGCGTTACACTTGGTGCTAAGATTGCAAATCAGAATATTCACGGCATGGCTGTTCCCGATATGGTGATAGTTTACCATGAACTGTTTTCCGAACAAGCTCATCGTTTAAGTAATTATCATAATAGTAATGGACTATTGACATATTGCCTTGATATTCAAAATATATATAATGAATTTTCTTCCGGTGTTCAAGATTTGTGTGCTATTCGTGATATGATGAAAATGTGGTACGAGGTTGCTGCCGAAGGCAATGAGCCACAATATTTGCTCCTTTTTGGTGATGCTTCTTATGACCCGTTGGACAGAGTTTCTTCTAATACTAATTTTATTCCTGTTTATCAGTCTGAAGAATCTCTTGCACCCTCTATCTCTTACGCAACAGACGATTTCTTTGGGTATCTTGATGATAATGAGGGGCTTATGCAGAAAGGCAACAGCATTGATTTGGCTATTGGCAGATTTCCGGTTCAAGATATTGCAACTGCAAAGGGTGTTGTAGATAAAATTTTGAGTTATGCAGCCAACTCTAATGAGCAGATGGGCGACTGGCGCAATGTTATTACTTTTACTGCCGATGATGCCGACAAAGGTTCCTCCGGCGGCTACGAAACAGTACATCTTCAAAATGCCGATGCTTACGCTTCTATAGTTGAAACAAATAATAAAGAGTATAGTACAAATAAAATTTATTCCGGTGCATATACACAAACTAATGTTGCCGGCAGACAACGCTATCCGGAAGTCAATGATGCTATTAATGCCAGAATAGGACTTGGCACTCTCATCTTCTGCTATGCCGGTCATGGCGGCGAACAAGGTTTGGCATTGGAGGAAATTATGACTACCGCCGACATCAACAGCTGGAGAAATTATAATAAATTGGCATTTTTTATTACAGCTACCTGCGAGTTCTCTCGCTACGATGACCCCGCCAGAGTTGCCGCCGGCGAATCGGTGTTCCTCAATACTAAAGGTGGTGCGGTTTCTATGCTTACTACTGTGCGACTGACTAACGTGAGCGGCAACGAAACTCTGTGTACCAACTTCTTTAATAACGTTTTTAATAAAAATGATAATAATGAGTATTATAATATAGGTGACATTTGTATGATAGCTAAAAATGCAACTTTAGCTAATGGATATGTGCCTAATACTTCGTCTTTTGTTCTTTTCGGAGATCCTGCAATCCCACTGAATTATCCTAAATATAATAAAGTGGAAATAGCTAAAATATTAGTAGACGGCATGGAATCCGATACTATTAAAGCTCTTTCTCTTGTTACTGTAGCCGGTAAATTATTAGACTTTGACGGCAATGTCATGGAAAACTTTAACGGAATAATTTATCCCGAAGTTCATGATAAACCCACTACAGTCAAAACTTTGGGCAATGATGGCGCACCGGAACAGACTTTTGAAGTTGATAACAGCATTATTTATAAAGGGCAGGCAAGCGTTACTAACGGCTGCTTCGAATTTAATTTTATCACACCTAAAGATATTTCTTACAAATATGATAATGCTAAAATGATTTTCTACTTCTCCGACAGCTTGTCGGACGGAAATGGCTATTATGATGATTACGTAGTCGGCGGAAATAGCGAATTTGCAGAAAATGATGTTGACGGTCCTGAAATTACAATGTATATCAATGATACAAACTTCGTAAGCGGAAATATTACTAACCAAAATCCTGTGATGTATGCGTATGTATATGACGAAAACGGCATCAATACTACAGGCAACGGCATAGGTCATGATATTATAGCTTATTTGGATTCTAATTTGGACAAATCGTATATCATGAGTTCTTACTATGAGTCGGAATTGGACTCATATACAAGCGGTTACATTACATATCCAATGTTTAATATAGAAAAAGGCGCACACTCTATCAGTTTGAGAGCTTGGGATACTTACAATAATTCTTCTACAGCAGAAATCGATTTTATAGTAGTAACCTCCGACCAAATAGCTATTGAAAATCTGTATAATTATCCTAATCCTTTTTATGATAAAACTACTTTCTGCCTTAATCATAACCAATCTGGTTATCAGTTGGATGCAACCCTTCTGATTTTCTCTGTCAATGGCGACTTGGTGAAAACTATTACTACATCTTTCTTTACCAATAACCTGAAAGATGATGTTATAAATTGGGATGGGAAAAATGATAAAGGCTCCGAAGTGGCAAAAGGTGTCTATGTTTATAAATTAATATTGACAAATGATGAAGGCGTATCTTCTTATTCATCAGGAAAATTAATAAGACTTTAATGTTATGAAGAAATGTTTTCTCACTCTGATTATTCTTTTTTGTGTATGTTATAGCTTTGCTCAACATTCTTATCATTTTGAGCTGAATTGGCATACCGATACTGTTACAAATTTAATGACATTTGATGATGCTCGTTTTTTAGACCCTTTCAGCTTGTTGCCATCTTTCTGTAAAACCATTATTCTTGCTGAAGATGAATATAAAGTTGATGCTGAAATAGTTAACATTGTAAGTTTTCCTACCGATGATACTCTTTTTAATGCTGCAAGTGAAGATATGGAATTTTATTGCAGCTATGGAAAATATGCAAACAAGTCGTCATGCGAACTCGAAATATCACCGTATTTTATTGATAAAGAGACACAACAATTTATGCTTGTTAAAAGTTTTGATTTAAAAATCAAGGTAAAACAATCATCAAAAGTTGCTATACAAAAAACTAAATCTATATTATCTGATGGTGACTGGTACCGATTTGCCGTTTTCAAATCCGGTGTTTACGAATTGACTTACGATGATTTAGCGAATTATGGCATAGATGTTCAAAATATAACTTCCGACAATATCAGAATTTTTGCTAAAGAAGGTTATGTGCTACCGGAGAAGAATGAGGCGACAGTTCCGCTTAATCCTTCGGAAGTGCCTGTTATGATGATAGATGGCAATGACGGCACTTTTGATGCCGGCGATAAGTTGCTGTTTTACATAGAAGGTCCGCACACGTGGACTTTCAACGAGAGTTACAGAAATTATGTTCTAAACTATAATCATTTTTCGGATACGGCTTTTTTCTATCTCAATATTGGTGATGAGAAAAGTTTGAAAATAGGAACTTATGATGCTTCATCTTTGGGAAATTACGATCAGGTAATTACGAAGTATTCTAAATTGATGTATTATAAAAAGGAGACTGTGAATTTGATGAACTCAGGCAGATGTTGGTGGAGCGATACCATAGCTATGTATAATTCGCCTTTTTATTTGCCGATGAAATTTGGTGTAAAGCAATTTGCCGTAGAAGATTTTGACCGCTCGTCTCTTATGATTTATGCAGCTGCTTTGTCGCAAGATGCTTCTACTATGACACCGTATGTTAATGATGAGGCTTATGAAGAAATGAGTTTTCTCAAATCTTCGTCAAGTTATGCTGCCCGCGACAAACTCAAGCGTTATTTTTTTCACCCCGACACCGATACTTTAGAGTTGAAGTTTGAGTTTAGTACGGATAATTCTTCGGGATATGCCGTCATTGGCGGAATTGAAGTAAATTTTCGCGCAAAACTTTTGTATTATGGAGAACAGTTCTCGTTTTCAGAGCAATATTATCAAATTGTGTCAGATGTTTTGAAATATGAAATAGATGATGTTACAGAGCCACTTCATGTTTGGAATGTATCCGACCCGTTAAATCCTTTAATCGTTGAAAATACTGTGTCAGATGGCATCCTGTCTTTTATGTATCAAGCAGACTATTTGAAAAAACCTGAAGAATTTGTTGTGTTCTCTAATGCAAATACTTTTGCCCCGGTATTTGTGAAAAAAGTAGACAATCAGGATTTGTTATCTGTAAATTTTACTGATTATCTGATTATCAGTTATAAAGATTTTATGGAACAGGCAGAGAAATTTGGCTTGCTTCATGAAAAATATAACGGTTTTTCTTATTCTATTGTTGATGTAGACAAGATTTTTAATGAATTTACCTGCGGTCAGCCGGATATTACGGCAATTCGTAATTATATACGTTATATATATAATATATCTGATGGCGAATATCCTAAAAACATACTTTTGCTTGGTGGAACAAGTTATGATAATAAAAACAATGTGGTAGGCGAGCTTAATAAGATACCTACATTTCAATCTGTCGAGTCTTTGCGTCATAGCACAAGTTTCGGCACCGATGATTATTTTGTTTTAT
Organism: Bacteroidales bacterium; assembly: GCA_023230285.1. Lineage (GTDB taxonomy): Bacteria > Bacteroidota > Bacteroidia > Bacteroidales > BM520 > RGIG7150. The sequence continues at coordinate 18,707 of JALNXP010000002.1, forward strand.
TGGATGTCGGTGAAGGTGAGGATGCGTCAGGAACTACAGATATTCCGTTGGGCAGATTACCTTTTGATGATGTGGAAGATATGGAAAATGCTTATGGGAAAATTGAGCACTATATGGAAAATCGGGCTTCCGGAAATGGTCTGTGGAAGCATAATTATACGCTGTGTGCCGATGATGGCAATGGTGCCATTGATTCTCCGGGAAATATCTATGCTAAATTTCAAGAGTCTATACAAAGGAAATTAGATACAATAAACGACATGTTTAATGTCAACAAAATTTATATAGATGCTTTTGAGCATGAAAAAGTTATCAACGGCTATCGCTGTCCGGGTGCAACTGAGGCTCTGCTGAAGGCTTTTAATGAAGGTTCTCTTATGCTTACATATTTTGGACATGGCAGTAAATTGGGCTGGGCAGACGAAAATTTTTTAGATGTCCCGACTATTCAATCTATTGATAATTATGATAATATGCCTCTTGTAATTTCTTCAACATGTGAGTTTTTCCAATTTGATTACCCCGGATTGATACCTGCAGGTAAACAGCTCCTGATGCACTCAAAGGGCGGTACTTTCTCTATTATCTCTACTTCAAGAGTAAGCGGCGTAGCTATCAGCAATACTTTCCAAAATAATTATACCAACATGTTTTCCAAGCATGTGTGTTCGGAAAATACTACAGTCGGCGACATATTTTTTGCAGGTAAAAATACTTCTTCTGTGCAGATAAAAAATATAATGCTGTTTGGAGACCCTGCGGTACAACTTAATTATCCTAATTATAATGTAATAGTAGATTCCATAAATGGTATTGTAGCCGATACTGCCGAAATTGTCTTTAAACCAAAAGAATTAGTGACATTAAAGGGTAGCGTGAAGACAGACAACTCTAAACTTGTATATAATTTAAACGGAGTGGTAGAATTTCAACTATTTGACAGACCATTGCTTGTGTCTACTTTTGGTCATGAATATGCAACTTCATTCGATTTTTATCTGAGAAAAAATGTGATAGTCAAGGGTAAGGCTTCTGTCGTTAACGGTGCCTTTGAGCTTAGCTTCAGAATGCCGGAAAATGTCGGCTTTGGAGATTCTACACTAAAATTTGATTTTTATGCTTATGATACAGTTAACGATGTAACAGCCGGCGGATGTTATAGTAACGTGTTTCTTGATAATGATGCTTACGAATATACTGATGATGACGGACCTGTTATAGAAACTTATGTCAACTATCCGTATTTTGTTGATGGTGAGACTGTTATGCCAAATTCTGTGCTGTATGTCAATTTTTATGACGAATCGGGAATCAACCACTACGGTAATCCTATTGGCGAAGATATGCTGCTTTCTATTAGTGTCAATAATGAAAGTGGCTCTGCTGTTTGCTTAAATGAACTGTTTAAACCCATGGTCGATGATTTTCGTTCCGGCAGCGTGGTTTATCCTCTTGATAATATGCCTGCAGGCTCTTATGTCCTAAAAATTAAGGCTTATGATATGTGCGGTAATAAGGCAGAGAAGACTGTGACTTTTGTAGTTTCAGAGAATGTTAATCCACGTATTGTCAATCTTTATGCTTATCCTAATCCGACTACGGGTATTACTAATATTTGCTTTTTACATAATCTTGCCGGCAATTCTGCGGAAATAACGCTGGACGTTTTTAACGTTACAGGCACTAAAGTTGCTGAAGTTATTGATAGTCAATATTTTGATGCCTCTGATTGCTGTATGCAATATAATATAGACGACATGCAACTTAAAGCAGGTTTTTATGTTTATGTGTTGACATTGAAAACACAATCGGGAATAAAAATCAGCAGCTGCGAAAAAATATGCGTTAGGTAAATAATAAAAAAAATAAAGTAACGTTATTATCATTATATTTTAAAATTAAAATTTGAATATCATTTATGAAGTTAACAAGAAAATTTTTATGCGGTTTGATGCTTTTAGCATTGTCAATGTTGTCTAATTATATGTTTGGTCAGGCAGCTAATCATCAATATTTAGAAGCGCAGTTAGAGCGTGCAGGTTTAAATACAATATCTACAGCAGTTTCATTTCTTACATTATCTCCTGATGCAAGGTCTGGGTCGATGGCAGATATTGGCGTTTCCACATCGCCGGATGCTAATTCGATGCACTGGAATCCGGCTAAATATGCTTTTATAAAGGAAGATGTGGGAATTTCTTTAAATTATACTCCTTGGATGCGTTCTTTGGTGCCTGATATTAATTTGTCTAATTTATCGGCTTATAAACGTCTGAACGACAAGTCTACCATAGCTGCTTCTCTTACATATTTTTCTCTCGGAGAAGTTAGTTTTACTAATGAACACGGAGACCCTCTTGGAACAGTAAAACCTAATGAGTTTTCTGTAGATGCTACATATTCAAGAAAGTTTTCGGAGAAAATATCCGGTGCTGTTGCAGCCCGTTTTATTTATTCAAACTTAACTCAGGGAATTAGTAATTCATCTATCGGCGTTAAAGCCGGCACCTCAGTTGCTGCCGATATTTCCATGTTCTATACAGATCCTGTAGTTGTAGGCTCTCTTGATGGTATCTTTAATTTCGGAGTTAATATATCAAACATCGGTTCTAAAATATCGTATGATCCATCAAAATTAAATAAAGAGTTTATCCCGACTAACTTGCGTTTAGGTCCGTCTCTTTTGATTAATGTTGATGATTTTAACAGTTTTACATTTGCCGTTGATATTAATAAATTGTTAGTGCCTACCAATTGTATAATGGTAGATAGTGTTATTGTTGCCGGCATGGATAGCGATGTTGGTACAATAGCCGGAATGATACAGTCTTTTTATGATGCTCCGGGCTATTATAAAGTGAAAAATAATGGAGATACCGTCCATGTCAGCACTTTTGTTGAAGAGTTGCAGGAAATTAATTTTTCTGTGGGCGTAGAATATTGGTATAATAAACTGTTTGCCATTCGTGCAGGTTACTTTTTTGAACACCCTCGTAAAGGTGACAGACAATATATTACTTTAGGTGCCGGTCTTAGATATAACGTTTTTGGACTTGACTTGTCTTACTTGGTTTCTATCGGACAAAGAAATCCATTGGAAAATACGCTGAGATTTTCTTTGTTGCTTAATTTTGATGCGTTTAAAGCTCAAAAAGGTCGCTAATATTTATAATAATTTGTTCTAATTATGGATTTCAGAGTAGGGTTTGGTAATGATATACATAAACTTGTTGATGCCGGCAGTCTTATTATAGGTGGAGTTAAAATCTCTTTTGATAAAGGAACTCAGGCTCATTCAGATGGTGATGTATTAGCTCATGCCGTTTGTGATGCTCTACTCGGTGCGCTTGCTCTTAAAGATATTGGCAGCCATTTTCCGGATACCGATAATCAATATAAAGACATTTGTAGCCTGCATCTGCTCGAAAAAGTAATGGTACTTGTTAATACACAAGGGTTCAGAGTCAATAATATTGATTGTACCGTTGTACTTGAGAAACCGAAGCTCGCCTCTTATATTGATGAAATATGCCAAAATTTGGCATCTATTCTTGCCATAGACGTTAACAAAGTCTCCGTAAAAGCAAAAACTAATGAAAAACTCGGTGACATTGGTAACGGTAATGCCATTGCTGCTTTTTGTGTTGTAAGTCTTTTGCATAATGACTGCTGACGAATTTATTGTAAGAGTCAATGAAAATGCTCTTTTTGATTATACATCAGACCAAGTTAAGTGCTTGAAAGATGTAGCTGATTATTTTTTTAATTGCTATAATCGTCAGGTACATATTGTAAATGGTTATGCCGGCTCCGGCAAAACCACTCTGATGTCTGATATTGTGAAAACATTACTATCGTCCAGCTTTAGAGTGGTGTTGCTTGCTCCCACAGGTCGCGCCGCCAAAATAATGTCGAATTACTGCAATTATCCGGCTTTTACTATCCATAAACATATCTATAGAGCATTTCAAGATGCGGCAGGCGAGCTTAAAATAATACTTGGCACTAATCAGTTGGAAAATACGGCTTTCTTTGTTGATGAGGCTTCTATGTTGCCGGAGGCTGATACAGGCGATGACAACTATTATTCGAAAAGAAATATTCTTGAAGATGTTTTGAGATTTGTGTTTTCCAAACAGGGTAACAGACTGATTTTTATTGGTGATACAGCTCAATTGCCTCCGGTTAATTGTTTAAACAGCCCGGCGTTGTTGCCGGAAACTTTTCAAACTAATTATTCGCTGCCGGCTTCCGTGTCGCAGCTGAAACAAGTTGTGCGCCAAATTAGTGATTCTCCAATTCTATCTAACGCTACTTTTATCAGAAATAAATTGATAGCTGAGGATTATTCCAAACCGTTTTTTAATACAATAGTGCATGGCGTTTTTGATAATATAGATCCTTACGAATTTGAAGAAGTCCTGAATACGGCTTTTGGCAATAATCATGACGAGTCTGTGATATTGTGTCGCTCTAACAAACAAGCTAATATGTATAACAATGCTTTAAGAGCGAGGGTGTTGCTTTATGATACACAACTTGTTGCCGGCGAAAAACTTATGGTCGTGAAGAATAATTATTTCTGGCTTGATGCTTCGGATAAGTTTTCTTTTATCGCTAATGGTGAAATGCTTGAAATTCAACGTGTTATCAAAATAGAGGAAGTGTATGGATTCCATTTTGCACAGGCTTCAGTTGTCTTTTATGATATGCCCGACAGCCCGCAAATTGATGTTATTCTGATGCTCGATACTTTGGATATTAATACGGCTTCTCTGACTTTTGACAGGCGAAGCTTACTGTATAATAATATTATGGAGGATTATATGGATATTCCTTCTAAAGCCGAACGCCGACGTGCAATACGTAATAATTCTTATTATAATGCGTTGCAAGTAAAATACGGTTATGCGCTGACTTGTCATAAAGCGCAGGGTGGTCAATGGGAAAATGTAATTGTTGATAAAGGTTTTCTCAAAGATGAAGATATAAATGAAGATTTTTTCAGGTGGCTTTATACTGCGGTGACAAGAGCTACTGAAAGGATATATTTGATTAATTTTAATGATTGTTAAAGCTATGAGAAAGATAGTTGTAATTCCGGATTCTTTTAAAGAGTGTTTGTCGAGTGAAGATGTTTGCTCGATTGTTGAAAATGTTGTAAATATGTTTGTATCTGATGCTGAGGTTATTAATGTTCCTATAGCAGATGGTGGTGAAGGTACGGCAAGTGTTATCATTGATAATCTTGGCGGCTGTTTTAAAACTGTAGCTGTGCGTAATCCAATGGGAACTGTTGTCGATGCAAGCTATGGTATAACAAAGGATAATGCTGCCGTGATAGAAGTGGCTGCTGCCTCCGGACTTACTCTTGTGGCTGCTGCCGAAAGAAATCCGATGCTTGCTTCTTCTTATGGCACAGGACAGCTGATGATGGATGCTTTTCATAACGGCATCACAGATTTTATAATAGCTCTCGGCGGCAGTGCTACTAATGACGGCGGCTTAGGATTATTAGCGGCTTTGGGCTTCTTGTTTTATGATTATAATAATCACTTGCTCGAACCTCTGCCTTGCAATTTAGATAAAATATCTTATATAGATTCTAAAGATGTTGATGCCGGATGGCAAAAATGCAATATTCAAGTGTTGTGCGATGTGGATAATGTGCTTTGTGGTAAAAATGGTGCTACCGCTGTCTTTGGCAAACAAAAAGGTGCTGATGAAATAATGGCTGAACAGTTAGAGGCAGGATTACATAATTTGGCTACAGTGCTTAAAAAGCAGTATAAAGCAGATGTAAAGACTATTAAAGGCGGCGGAGCCGCCGGTGGAATCGGTGCCGCTTTAAATATCATTATGAATGCACAACTTTATATGGGTGCTGAATTTTTATTAAATATAGTCGGCTTTGACAACATGCTGAACGATGCTTCTCTAATTATTACCGGCGAAGGAATAATTGATGAGCAGACTTTACATGGAAAAGTGCCTTTTAGCGTAGCTGAACATGCTAAAGCTAAAAATGTACCGGTAATTTTTGTTGCAGGTAAAATTACGCTTTCTGTAAATAAATTATATTCTATCGGAGTTGTTGCAAGTGCGCAAACAATGCACTCCCGCATGTCTGTTGAAGAATCTATAAGTCAGGTAAAAGACTTTCTGCCAAAAGCCGTAAGGTTGGCTTTGTTTAAATGGATGGGTATTACAAAGTAACTAATTTACACGATGATAGTTGCTTTTGCCTGCGTAAAAATCTAAAATATTTTGCGAAGCCATGATCGCCGTATCCTGACGCGTTTCATAGGTTGCCGTGCCTATGTGCGGAACTAAGATGACATTGTCAAGAGTCAGCAATAATGGGTCGATGCAAGGTTCATGTTCGTAGACATCAATGCCGGCTCCGGCTATAATTTTATTTTTCAACGCTTCCGCTAATTCATGTTCGTTGATTATTGCACCACGTGCCGTATTTATTAAATAGGCACTGCTCTTCATCATCGCTAATTCTTTTCTGCCGATTAAATGTCGGGTTTCGTCTGTAAACGGAGCGTTTATAGATATATAGTCTGAAGATGTAAATAGCTCATCCATAGATACATATTTAGCATTATATTTGTTTTCTGTGTTTTGGTCTAATCTGTGTCTGTTGTGATAAATTATGTCCATTTTACTTGCAACAGCTCTCCGCGCCAAAGATTGTCCTATCCTTCCACAGCCGATGATGCCCAACGTCTTGCCGGTTAAAGTCGTACCAATGTTTTGCATTATTCCCCACTTGATTTTATTGGGTATTCTGATGTCTTTGTCCAATTCTACAATATGTCTGCATAGAGCGTGCATAAGAGCAAACGCTAATTCGGCAGTTGGCTCTGTAACAGGGTCAGGAGTATTAGAAATGACGATACCTCGTTCAGTAGCGTATTTTACGTCTATGTTGTTGAAACCAACACCATAATTGGAAATCATTTTTAATTTTTTGCCGGCAGCTATTATGTCTCTGTCGATTTTTATAGTGAACATGGATAATAGTACTTCACAATCACTAATTTTTTCAATCATTTCTTCTTTGCTGAAATTGCCGCTTTCCGGTATTATTATCTCAAAATCTTTTGATAACATATCAAAACTGTCGTCATATACTTTTGATGTTATTAAAACTTTCTTCATTTTTATAAAAATTGATACAATATAATAAAACGTGGTTGTTTGTGATGTTATTGTGTTGATGATAAACATATAAATCAAATCAAAATATTTTGTTTAAAATCAAAATAAATATAATATCTTCGCAGTTGAGATGGCAATTTTTTCCGGCAACTTCTAATGTTGTAAAAGATAACATCTTAGCATTAATTTACACATAATAAATTTGATAGATATGAAAAAAATTTCGTTCTTTTTATTGTTCTTATTTTCAATATTTTTTCTTAAGGCGCAGCCTGTCAATTTTGAAGTGAAATCTTTAGTGTTGAGTAATGGCTTAAAGGTGCTGCTTTGCGAAGACCATGCAAAGCCGGAAATTACCGGCGGAATTTATGTACATGTTGGGAGTAAAAACGACCCTTCAGATGCTACAGGTATGGCTCATTATTTTGAACATATCATGTTTAAGGGTACCGATAAAATAGGTACTGTCGATTGGGATGCCGAAAAGGTGTATTTAGACAGTATTTCCTGTTATTATGATAAATTGCATGAAACCAATACCGAAAAGGCTCGTACACAGATTCAAAAGAAAATCAATGAGCTGACAATACAATCGGCACAATATGCAATACCTAATGAAGTAGATGTGATATTGTCGAAAATGGGCGGAAAGGGTATTAATGCTTTTACCGGCTACGACCAGACTGTTTATTTGAATACATTTCCTTCTAATCAATTGGAAAAATGGATTGATGTCTATTACGAACGCTTTCGTAATCCTGTGTTCAGACTTTTTCAGTCGGAACTCGAAACTGTTTATGAAGAAAAAAATATGTATAGCGACAATCCGTTTACTTCTTTTATGGAAGGTGCGTTAAAAACGGCTTTCGGCGAACACCCTTACGGCAGACCTGTTGTAGGGTATACAGAACATTTGAAAAATCCTCAAATATCAAGATTACATAAGTTTTTCAACGACTATTATGTGGCTAATAATATGACACTTATCCTTGTTGGCGATTTTGACATCGAAAGTACTATTCCTGTTATTAAAGAAAAGTTTGCCGGCATGCGTGTTGGTAATGTTCCTAAAATGCCGAGTTATAAATTGCCTGAATTTAAAGGACATACAGTTGTTGAAGTCAGACAAACGCCTGTAAAAATGGGAATAATAGGCTTTAGAACATGTGCATCAAACAGTCAAGATAATGTTGTTGCCACAATATGCAGTTCGATATTTTCTAATTCTGCAGGTACAGGTTTGATAGATAAACTTTATTTAGATGGTAAAATTATGGGAGCGGCAGCTATGGAAATGTCTTTCTTAGATAATGGAAGCTATGTGTTTATGTATATTCCAAAGTTAGTCGGGCAATCTTGCGAAGAAGCCGAACAATATATTTTTGATTGTGTGGAAAAAGTGAAAACAGGAGACTTTAGCGATGATTTGTTAGAAGCCGTGAAAATGCGTTATCTTACCGAAAACATTAAGAATACTGAAAGTTGTAGCAACTTATTTAATTTGATACTCGACTATGAAATGTCAGGAAGACAATGGTCTGATTTTCACAAAGATATGACTATAGTTAAAAATCTTACGAAAGAAGACATCATGGCTTTTGCAGAAAAATATTTTACCGACAACTGTATGATATACAGGTCTAAAATGGGATTTCCTAAGAAAGATAAAATCGATAAACCTAATTGGGAACCTGTTATTCCTAAAAATGTTGAGGCAAAATCTCAATTTGCGGCAGATATAGAAGCCATTGAAACCAAGACAATCAGCCCGCAAAATATTGTAATAGGCAGAGATGCTGAAATCTATAAAGCTGATAATATGTTACCGCTATATTCTTCTAAAAATCCTTATAATGATATATTTAACCTTAAATTCTATTTTAATTACGGCTCTATCGATAACAAAGATTTGCAGAACGCTGTTGATTATGTGGATATGCAGGGAACAGCTAATATGTCTTTTGATGATTACGCTCTTGCCCTCCAAAAACTTGGCGCTGAAATAAATATATCTGTAAATCAGGAAAATACAGTTATAGAAATAGAAGGACTTGAAAAAGATTTTTTAACTTTATTAGGACTTTGTTTTGACAAATTATATAATCCGGACAATGACGAAACGAAACTTGACATGTTGGTCGAAAATAAAAAAGCTTCTATTAAAATGATGGAACATGATGCCGCAAGCTGGGGTGAAGCAGTGTATGAATATGCTTTATATGGTGCTGAATCAGAGTATGTTAACACTCCATCTAAAAAAGAAGTTGAGGCTTATTCAGGAGATTATCTGATTAATATTTTTAAATCTATTACTAAATATTATGGCTTTATTACTTTCTCCGGTAATATCCATAATGATGAAATAGTTAATGAAATTCGCAAGTATTATTCTATGCCGAAAGATGTGGATAAAGGTAGTTTTAAGGTTCAAACGCCCGCTACTTTTAGAGAAAATACTGTGTATATTGTTCATAATAAGAAGTTTTTACAAAGTAATATTCGCTTTTTTATTAACGGTAATCCAAATTCTTTTAGGGAAAAAACATTGGCAAAAAGTTTTAACAAATACTTTGGCAGTGATATGTATTCTATTGTTTTTCAGGAAATTAGAGAATTTAGGTCGTTGGGATATTCTGCTTATGCTTATACAAAAATCGATAATAAAAATAGAATTAATATGTCTTTATATGGCTTTTTGGGTACTCAATCTGATAAAACATTAGACGGAATTGAAGCGATGAGCGAACTTATAACCAACATGCCTGAAAAACCGCAGAAGTTTGCTGATGCAAAAGAATCTTTAATTAATTCATTTGCAGCCGAATACACTGACTTTAGAGATATTCCTTTTTATGTTTCACAATGGAAATACAGCGACAATGCCACTACAGACCCGCATATTGATATGTATGAAATTATTAAAGCTGCCGATTTTAAAGATATAGTCGCATTTTATAAACGTAATTTCTATGCTAAACCGTTAGTAATCACTCTTTCAGGTAATATGAAGCGTGTGGATAAATCTAAATTGAGCCAATTTGGAAAAATAATTGAAGTGAAAAAATCTGATATTTTTACAGAATAATATGCTTGATGATAAATTGATGAATGCTTGTGTATTTAAACACAGGACAGGAGTTCAGGTGAGAATTAGCGACTTGGATCCATTTGCTCACGTTAATAATGGTTCGCAATGTCATCTTTTTGATTACGGCAGAAGTAAGTATTTTGAAGCTGCTTTTAAATCTAAAATAAATTGGACTACAATGGATTTGGTGCTTGTGCATATTGATATGGATTTTCTGTTGCCGGTTAACACTATTCAGAATATCATTTGTGAAACTTGTATTTATGAAATAGGCAATAAAAGTATGAAAATGATACAAAGGCTTGTAGATGAAGATGATGCAACAATAAAGACAATAAGTAAATGTGTCATTGCTTCTATAGATAGAGAAAAAAATGTATCTAAACCTATTTCTGAATTTTGTCGTAAGTCGATACAGGATTTTGAAGGTGACTTTCCTTTAATATAATTTTATTATATTTGCTGCTTAAAAATATTTGTAATATGTATAAATCGTTTTTTGATGTAGACATCCATAGATTAGATGATTATAATGATTGTGTGATAATTTTAGACCAAACATTGTTACCTAATGAAGAGTATTTTGTGTCTTTACATACAATAGAAGATTTCTATAATGCTATAGAGAAACTTAAAGTTCGAGGTGCGCCGGCAATTGGCATAACTGCTGCATTTGGGTTGTATTTGTCTGTAAAAGGTTGTTATACACTGCCTTAT